>JAITWD010000271.1 GCA_031285465.1 Lachnospiraceae bacterium | reverse complement strand
TGCATGGGGGATAAATATGGGAATGATTACTAATGACTGGCGTGAAGCTATTGAGGGCGAATTCAGTAAGCAATACTATCAGGAGTTATACCGCTTCGTAAAGAATGAATATGGCAATGGGATAATCTATCCGCCCGCCGATGATATTTTTAATGCTTTTCATTTTACGCCACTAAATAAAGTAAAGGTACTATTGCTGGGACAGGACCCTTATCATAATGAGGGACAGGCTCATGGCCTGAGTTTTTCGGTTTTGCCGGAGCATCGGGAGCTGCCGCCATCGCTGGTGAATATTTACAAAGAGTTAGAGACCGATCTGGGGTGTTATGTGCCGAATAACGGGCATCTTAAGAAGTGGGCCGATCAGGGGGTGCTACTCTTAAATACCGTTTTAACAGTGCGGGCACATCAGGCCAATTCCCATCAGGGCAAAGGCTGGGAGTTGTTTACCGATGCGATCATTCGGGCGGTTAATGCGCAGGATCGGCCGATCGTGTGCTTCTTATGGGGGCGGCCGGCACAGGGGAAAGCACCGATGCTTAACAATCCACATCATTTGGTTTTGAAAGCACCGCATCCTAGTCCCTTGTCAGCCTATCGGGGATTTTTTGGTTGCCGCCATTTTAGCCAGGCAAATGAATTTTTGGTGAAGAACAAAGAAGCGGCAATAGATTGGCAGATTGAAAACATTTAGGGAAGCGCTTATTTAATCAGTGTTTACCTAGAATGAGCAAGTACACCTTTGTTCAAATCAGACTTTATATGAAATGGCTATCTTTTATGTCGCTTTATATAGTACGATCACCGAGTCGGGCATCTGCTCAAAAATGCCGGGGTCGGTTTTTCTTTAAATAACCTAAGGAAACACTGATTAAAGCAGTGTTTCCTTAGACGCTCCGCGGGATGCGCACGGATTTGCAAGGGAAATTGGCACTTTGTGCCGCAAATCCGGCGCGGGAAACGCTTTAGTCAGCGTTTCCCTAACATAGAATAAATTTATTTAAGACGAGATACGACGGGAAGAAGGAGAAAAGAAGAATGAATGGAGCTAAACAGGATAAACCGGCTTTTGTCACCAGACAGCAGGTAGAGGAGATGGTGAAGGACTATCCAACACCATTTCATATTTATGATGAAAAAGGATTGCGGGAGAATGTGCAGGCGGTTAGAGAGGCCTTTGCCTGGAATGCCGGATTTAGGGAGTATTTTGCGGTCAAGGCCAATCCCAATCCTTATTTAATAGAGATTTTTCGCGAATATGGTTGTGGTGTGGACTGTTCTTCACTGACCGAGTTGATGATCGGTGCGGCTCTGGGGGTAAAAGGGGAGGAGATCATGTTTTCTTCCAACGAAACGCCGGCCGAGGAGTACGCGTATGCCCATGAACTGGGGGCAATTATTAATCTGGATGACATTACCCATATCCCATTTGTCGAAGGGATCGTGGGAAAATTACCGGAAACGATGAGCTGCCGTTATAATCCCGGAGGGATTTTGCAGATGGGTAATGGGATCATGGACAATCCCGGCGATGCCAAATATGGTTTTACGGCGGAGCAGATGGTGGAAGGTTTCCGGATCCTTAAGGATAAAGGGGTAAAACATTTTGGGATCCATGCTTTTCTTGCCAGTAATACGGTGACCGATGAATATTATCCGATGCTTGCAGAACAACTGTTTAAAATGGCGGTCCGGCTTAAAGAGGAGACCGGAGCGCACATCGCTTTTATTAATCTGTCGGGGGGCGTGGGGATTCCCTATCAGCCCGGTCAGCGGGGCAACGACATCAGGGCGATCGGTGCGGGGGTCAAGCGGGTCTATGAAGAGCTATTGGTCCCGGCTGGAATGGGTGACGTGGCCATTTATACCGAGATGGGTCGTTTTATGACCGGCCCTTATGGCGGTCTGGTAACCAAGGCCATTCACGAAAAGCATATCTATAAAGAATATATCGGGGTCGATGCCTGTGCGGTTAATTTAATGCGCCCGGCAATGTATGGCTCTTACCATCACATAACGGTACTGGGTAAAGAAACTGCCGAATGTGACCATTGTTACGATGTGGTGGGGTCATTATGTGAAAATAATGATAAATTTGCGGTCGATCGCATGTTACCGGAAATAGAGAAAGGGGATTATCTTTTTATCCACGATACCGGTGCGCATGGCTTTTCGATGGGCTACAGCTACAACGGCAAATTAAAATCGGCCGAACTACTGCTTAAAGCGGACGGAGGGGTGCAATTGATCCGACGCTCAGAAACACCGCAGGATTATTTTGCGACCCTCGAGGGCGTGCCGATGCTTAATAAAATATATGAGGCATATGTAAAGAACCATTGAAGTTTCAATTTCTATTTAGGTAGTTTCACAGTTGGCAGGTACTGGAAAGGGGTAGATCATAAGATGGCCGATAAGATAATGATCGTTGACGATGAACCGGAAATTGCCGATCTGATCGAAGTATATTTGAAAAGTGAAAACTATGCGGTTACCAAATTTTATTCGGCTGCCAAGGCACTTGAAGCGATTCAGACGACCGTTTTTGATCTGGCCATTCTGGATATTATGCTACCCGATATTAATGGCTTTGAATTATGTCAGCGCATTCGGGAAAAACATACCTATCCCATCATCATGTTGACCGCTAAAGATGAAGAAACCGATAAAATAACCGGGCTGGTCCTGGGTGCAGATGATTATGTCACCAAACCGTTCCGCCCCCTCGAGCTGATCGCACGGGTGAAAGCACAGCTGCGTCGTTACAAACAATACGGCTTAGTAGCACCGGCGGATGACAATGATAGTGAAAGCAGGACGATCATGGGGCATGGTGCCCTGGTACTTAATGTAAAAACCCATGAGTGTCACCTGGACAATCGTCCGTTATCACTGACACCGACCGAATTCGATATTTTACGTATCCTTTTGGAACGTAAAGGCCTGGTGGTCAGTGCTGAAGAAATCTTTCATACTATCTGGCAGGATGAGTACTACAACAAAGCCAATAATACCATTACCGTTCACATTCGCCATTTACGGGAGAAGATGAATGATACCGTTGATAAGCCCCAGTATATTAAGACAATATGGGGAGTTGGATATAAAATCGGTGGCTAAAGCCCACGACCGATCGGAATTATAAAAATATGCGGCCAAAGAAGTGAAAAACGAAAACAGTAAGAAAATATAAGGAGAAGGTCAAGTGCCCTTAAGGACAAAAAAGCGGAAAACCAACGACTATAGACAGCTCAAAGCCAAAATGTACAGTCGGATCATCGGGACGGTGGCCTTTTCATTTGTCTTGATCTATGCAATATACAGTTTTATTTGGGCGGGCAGAGGAGCTGAGATAATTGTTGCGCTATTCCAATGGGTACTTAAGATTAACCGGGATCATGCGATCCAACTGTATGTTTTATACATTAGGGACAATCAGCAGGTCATCTGGCTGTTAGGAGTGGTAGTGATTTTTTTTGCCCTACTACGTATCTTTATCAACTGGTTCACCCACTATTTCAATTTTATCAACCAAGGCATTGATGCGCTTTTGGATGAAACCATTGCCGAAATCCACCTGCCCGCGGAGATGTCTGCCACCGAGCGCAAGTTGAATATGGTTAAGCAGACCCTAAAACAGCGCACACTTGAAGTACAACTGGCGGAACAAAGAAAAAATGATCTGGTAATGTACCTGGCACACGATATCCGCACCCCCCTTACCTCGGTGATCGGCTATTTGAGCCTGCTGACCGAAGCACCCGATATGCCGCCAGAGCAGAAGGCGCGCTATACCAACATCACCCTGGATAAAGCCTATCGCTTGGAAAAGATGGTCAATGAATTCTTTGAGATTACCCGATATAACCGTCAACAGATCGGATTGGAACGGGCATCGATCGACCTTTATTATATGCTGGTGCAATTGGTGGATGAACTTTCCCCCCTATTGGCCGACCATGGTAACACCGCGACCATCCATGCCGGGGAGGAACTAAAGCTATATGGTGATGCCGACCGACTGGCGCGCGTCTTTAATAATGTCCTGCGTAATGCGGCGGCATATAGTGACCAAGATTCAGAAATTATCATTACTGCCATAGAAGAACAGGGCACCACAACCATCCAATTTATAAATCAGGGCCCCGCCATTCCGACCGAGAAATTGGCGGTTATTTTTGATAAATTTTACCGGCTGGACGAAGCCCGGGCCACCGATACCGGCGGATCCGGCTTAGGCCTTGCCATCGCCAAAGAAATCGTCACCCTGCACGGCGGGACCATCACCGCCGCCAATGCCGATGGCAAAGTGATCTTCACCATTACCCTGCCCCAATTATCCACGCAAACGCAGATCGGTCAATCGATACCCTAAACAATGTACATCACCTTCCAAGAACACTCCCTCATTACTACACCCAAAATAATAAAGAATTTCAGAATTACCAAAGGAGATTTCATGAAAACCATCAAATCCACCATCGCCCTTCTCATCGTATCCCTACTCATCCTCCTGCCCGGCTGCCAGGATAGTCAATCACTAAACGCAACCGAACAGGCGCAGTTCGCCGCCTATTTGGAACAGACCTTCGTAGAAAGGATCTCACAAAATACCACCGATATCCGCTACATACTAAAAAATCCCGAGACCTATGGAATTGACCGGACCAATGTGACCCTGGGTGATTATACTCCGGAGGGGGTGGTGGCACAATGGGAGGAGGAACAGGAAAATCTTGTCCAGTTACAAGCATTTGACCGCGATCGTCTGACCGCAGAGCAGCAGCGGGAATACGATATTCTGGTTGACTATGGCGAAGCGCTACTGGATGAAGAATTTATCTTATACCAGAATATGATGTCACCAGCCGATGGTGTGACGGTGCAGTTTCCGGTTATCCTTGCCGAAATAAAATTCTATACCCGCCAGGATATTGATGAATATCTGTTGCTGCTAGGGGATATGCCTCGCGCATTTGATGAGGTGGCATTATACCTCCAGGCCCAGTCGGAGGCAGGGCTCTTTATGCCCGATTACGCAGTGGACAAAGTACTTGAGCAGATGGAGGCATTTACCGGACAGAGGGTCGATCAGGATGCCGGGCAGAGTGTCGATCAGGATGCCCGGCAAACCGATGGATCGGTAGAACAAAACATCTTGAGTCTTTCTTTTGAAGAACGGTTGAATGGGTTGGCCGATCTGACCGACAGCGAGCGTGAGCGATATGTAGAAAGCAATCGCGCTGCCATAACCGATTCGGTATTCCCGGCCTATCGTGAGCTGGGTGAGGTGCTAAGAAGCCTTAAGGGAACCGGCGAAAATGAGCAG
>JAITWD010000258.1 GCA_031285465.1 Lachnospiraceae bacterium | reverse complement strand
GGCATGGTCATTATCATAAAATTCTGGCAGTTTTTCAAAAAAAGAGCAATCGCCGATCATCATCGTTTATACTTACTTTATACCCTCCTTTTTGTAGGCATCTGGGGTTTATGGGTGCTCCCCTTCTTATTGCGTGGCAATGGCTCAATTTCTTTGGGTGACGGATTTAATCAATATTATCCCGCCTTTGTATATATTGGCAACTATATAAGAAACACCGTATCCTCTTTTTTTATTAATGGTATCGGTCAGTTTGATTTTCGGATCGGACTGGGGGATGATGTTTTTGCAACGCTGAACTATTATGGATTTGGTGATATTTTGAGTTCTTTATCCGCGTTAGCCCCTCTTAAATACGCCGAATTAGTTTTTTCCGGTGTTTTATTATTGCGCTACTATCTTTGCGGTTTTACCTTTATTATTTATTGCAAAAACTATGTTAATAACCCTTACCTAAGAATCTGCGGCGGTCTGATGTATGCTGGCTGTACCTTCGGATTGCTGTTTGGTATGCGTTTTTTTATGTTTCTAACCCCAATGATCACCCTTCCTTTAATCCTGCGCGGGGTTGATGATTTATTAAGCCAGGACCGGACAAGCAAGCGACGATTATCAAAATGGCTGATTTTGGGACTCTTCTTTCAAGCACTAAATGGATTTTATTTTTTGTATATGCAAATTATTATTGTTATTATTTACTTTTGTGTCGTAGCATTCATCCGGCAACGTAATAAATTTTTTACTTATATTTTGCCGATGACCCTCCACGGTCTATTAGGGATTGCTCTTGGTGGCTATATCCTTCTACCGGCTATTTACGGTGTCTTTAACAGTAACCGCTTAACCAGCGGTCCTTCGTTTACCTCTTTGGGTGAACTGTTTGTCTTTCACGATGTGCGCTATTACCTGACAAAACTTTCTCAACTTATCATTCCCGAAGCCTATAAAGCGTCAACGACAATACCACTTATCATGCTAGTCGGCATAATATTCCTTTGGGGCAGTGTAAAAAAACATAAAGAATTTCGATGGTTGCTGGGAATAACCGGGCTATTGTTTTTATTACCCTTTATGGGAGTCATAATGAACGGCTTCTCTATCGCTACCGATAGGTGGTACTATGCCATTTTACTATTTGGCAGTATCGGAACACTTCTTGCTTTACAGGAAGAGGGCTGGTTTTTGAGTTCCCGGCGACTTATATTTTATTTGATCGCTTTTCTGTCACTAACTGCAAATATCATTACCAGCGAATGGACTCTCGGCACCGCCCTGCGCACGGCAGTATATTCGTTTTTGATTTATATCGTTCCTTATTTGCTGAAGCCCCAAAGAAAACGCGAACAACGGATTTTAATCTATGTATCGGTCACCGTCACCGTGAGTGGATTATTTCTCTTAGGTCCCCGCGTCTTAGGCGGCTCCGGATTTAGTGCTGAATTTAAGGGCTATGGTGAAACGGCAATGGAAATGGAAGCCAGTATTTCTATTATCAATGATGGTACTGTCAATAATAGTACCGTCATTGACAATCATACCATTAATAATACCGGCAATATGATCACTGACACCAACAATTCATTTGCCCGATGGGATACCTATTCCTCCTCCAGGGGTACTTCCCTGGTTATGGATTATTATGGCACCACCGAGTATTTCAGCGTAATGAACCGTTATGTGATAGATTTTTTTAATAGTCTCCTAATTTCTCCGGGGATCAATGGTGGCAGTTTTGATACCTTAGGATTGGACGGACGGATTGAGCTGGAATCACTATTATCGGTCAGCAACTATATGGACTTTGTCTCAACCGATGATGCGGTTTCCTCGATCATGGTTGATAATCCCCTGGCATTACCTCTGGGGTTTACCTATGACAACTGGATTTCCCGTGAGCAATTTGAACAACAAGATCCACTGGAAAAAATGAGCACGCTGACAAGTACCGCCGTTATGGAAGAACAAATCATAACCTCACAAACCGGTTCGAGCGATCACTCCGTTGCAAATATCCCGATTGAAATTGCGGTGGAATATCTTAATATCAGTAGATACGGTGATCTTCTTTATACTGATAGTAACGAAGACGGTAAAATCCGCATCTGGCTGGCTGACCACAGATGGTATGATGATTATGCTGATAAAAAAGGCGAACTTTATATCAAACTGGAGCAACTTTCTTTAAATACCAACGAATGGCGAAATATAATGGTTGGCAATAAGAGCTTGCAGCTACGAAACAATCTGATCGATTATTCTAATTATGTTGTTCATCCTGAAGATTTCTGGGTGAATATTACCGAACTGCAATTCAATGGTGACGATTATTACTTCGACATCTATTCATTAGGTGAAAACGAATTT
This sequence comes from Lachnospiraceae bacterium, assembly GCA_031285465.1. Lineage (GTDB taxonomy): Bacteria > Bacillota > Clostridia > Lachnospirales > Lachnospiraceae > UBA935. Next base: position 9,879 of record JAITWD010000258.1, on the reverse strand, counting down.
TCTTTACGGGATATCAAGGTTTTCTATCATCCGATCAACCAAACAGCTATCAATGAGCGGCGTGACAATTTTTTAGAAAATTTAACTTTTGAAACCAATCGGATAAGCGGATCGATCACATCGGACAAACCAGAATTGCTCTTCTTATCGGTTCCTTACAGTACCGGTTGGTCAGCGGTCGTTGATGGCGAAAAAGTTCCGGTCTATCGAACAAACATTGCCTTTATTTCCGTCTTGCTGGAACCCGGCGAACATGACATCCGCTTTACCTACCAGACACCCGGTCTAAAAATGGGGTTTTATTTATCCCTCTGTGCATTAATAATAATTATGATCTTAAATCGGTTTACCGCCGATAAACGCTTGTGATGTTTGCACTTCATAATCATTTATGCTATAGTGAAAAGTAATTAAAATCAACTTTAATGTGGAAAGGCATGGTTATTAAGATGATCCAACGTGTAATCCATGACAATAAAGAACTTGCCATCATTATCAGAAAAGACTTTCATGAAGAGGGCATTCATTTCCTAACCGACGATAATTATTCGCAACAGCTGGCTTATATGTGCCATCCTGTTGACAAATCCATTGATGCCCATGTTCATAATTACGAAGAACGGATCGTTATCCATACTCAGGAAACCCTTATTATCCGTAAGGGTGTTTTGCGGGTGGATTTTTATCTTGATGACCATTCTTACTTTGAAAGCTGGGTTTTACATGCCGGCGATATCATCCTGCTGGTCTCGGGTGGTCATGGATTTGTCGTTCTCGAAGATGTTGAAATGGTCGAAGTCAAGCAAGGACCTTACGGTGGTCCCAATGATAAAACGAGGTTTGATGCCATCAATAGCAGTCAGATCATTATCCGAGGTGAATCCTAAATGCAGAAAATTATTTTATATTTGACTGCACGACCCAATTATGGTGGTGCCTATCAATACTGGTTAGCCATGTTAAAGGCACTATCCCAATTGAACCAAGCACAATACCAACTGAAGGTTTATTCATCACATGCTGGATGGCGACCGATCGTCCAAAGCCTGGATCTTGAATGCACGATTGTTGAAGATCATTTAAGTCATGTTCAAAAAAAGTTTTGGGGGACACTTTGCCGCTTATTACCTGCCACATTATTTTACAAAATCACCCGTATCGGGCATCCTTTAATCCGCCAAATAGATACTGGCGATCTTGATCGAACCAACCTTTTTATTGCCCAAACATCGGAAATCGGTGGACGACTATTAGGTATGTCAACCGTTGTTCCTATTTTCGACTTGATGCATCGCTTTTACCCCACCCTACCGGAGATTGTCGGGGAGTACAAAAAACGGGAAAAACTCTACCGCCGGGAATGTCGATACGCTACCATGATTTTGGTTGATTCACCAATCGGTCAAGAGCATGCCGTCCAGTTTTACGGTACTCAATGTGATCGCTTGATGGACAAGATTAAGATTCTGCCCTTCATCCCGCCTGACTATATTTATAATGGAGAAGAAACCATAGTTGCTAAAGAAAGGATCTTTGAAAAATATCTTTTTTATCCCGCTCAATTTTGGGCACATAAAAACCATGAACGTTTGATCCGATCGGTTTTGCTACTAAAGAATGAAGGAATATACGTTAATCTGGTCCTATCCGGATCGGAACAGGTTAACCGGTCGGAAATAATGGAACTGATCACCGAACTCAAGCTGGATAAGCAAATAAAGGTCTTAGGATATGTCAGCAATGAGGAGATGGTCTATCTTTATAAAAATGCACGTGCCCTGGTAATGCCCACACTCTTTGGACCTACTAATATCCCCCCCCTTGAAGCCTTTGAACTGGGCTGTCCGGTCGCCATCTCCCGTTTATTCGGAATGCCGGAACAGGTGGGTGATGCCGCCTTACTTTTTGATCCTCTTTCGGAATCAGAGATTGCCGAATGTTTGAAGGTATTATGGTTGGATGATAATTTATGTGAACAATTAGTCGCGCGTGGGAGGATCCGTGCACGGCAATGGGGGCAACAGCAGTTTACCGAGACTGTTTTGAAATATATTGAAGAAACCACTACCGATTTTACATGCGGCAAGACCGCGGATAGGGATAATGATGGAAGTTTTTAATGATTACGCTTATTACTATAATCTTTTTTACCAGGATAAAGATTACGATGCCGAAACCGAACAGATAGTGGAATTGCTAAACCGTTACGGACAATCCCCCAAGGGCAGTTCTATGTTGTCGTTAGGGTGTGGCACTGGGAAACACGATTTTGCGCTTTCTAAATTAGGCTTTTCAATGACGGGGATTGATATTAGTCCGGTTATGATCAAGATGGCTCTTGATTCATCCAATGATCACGCCGATCCGAAACCACCGCTATTTGAAGTTGCTGATATTCGTGAATATCAACCACATTGCAAATATGATAATGTGATTTCCCTATTTCATGTTGTCAGCTATCAGAATAAAAATGCTGATCTGCTTAAAACCTTCGAAACCGCCTCAAAGGCACTGAATAGTGGCGGACTTTTTATTTTTGACGTATGGTACGGTCCAGGTGTATTGTCTGACAAACCTGCCGTACGGATAAAGCGGGTGACCGATGGCAACAATTTACTAATTCGCTATGCCCAACCGGTAATGTCGGCTGAGGACAATTGTGTCGAGGTCAATTACGAAATTCTGATCATTGACCAAATAAGCGGGCATGTATCTAAGATTGAAGAACAACATTCAATGCGCTATTTTTTCCAACCTGAAATTGAATTCATGTTGGATCAAAAAGGTTTATCTTTGCTTGCCTGCGTGGACTGCAATACATTAAAAGCAACCGACTACAATAGCTGGACGGCATATTTTATTGCCCGCAAGAAATAGGAGAAGACAACGATGGCTTTTATACCAGTAAATGAACCGCTGCTAGATGGTAATGAAAAAAAATATTTATGTGAATGTATCGACACCGGTTGGATCTCTTCAGAAGGGCCTTTCGTTGAGCGATTGGAAAAAAATATGGCGGAATACGTTGGTCGCAAATATGGCGTTGCCGTCTGTAATGGATCGGTTGCACTTGACTTGGCGGTCGAAATTCTAGGACTAAAACAGGGGGATGAGGTTATTATCCCCACCTTTACTATTATTTCTTGTGCGTCCGCTTTGGTGCACCGGGGAATTAAACCGGTGTTGGTTGATGCCGATGTTCATACCTGGAACATGGATGTAACCAAAATCGAGGAAAAGATCACCGCAAAGACTAAAGCTATCATGGTTGTACATCTTTACGGTCTGCCTGTCGATATGGACATTGTCAATGAGATAGCTACGCGACACTCACTGTATATTATTGAAGATGCTGCCGAAGCGCATGGTTTGCGATACCGCGGCAAACATTGTGGCAGTTTTGGAGACATTAGTACCTTTAGCTTTTATCCTAATAAACATATAACTACCGGCGAAGGAGGCATGGTGCTGATGGATGATCTTAAATGGTCTCAGCGGTGCTCCTCCTATCGAAATCTCTGCCATTCACCGCAACGACGTTTTTTACATGAAGACTTGGGGTATAATTTTAGGATAACTAATATTCAGGCGGCCGTAGGTGTTGCCCAACTGGAGAAAATAGATCACCATCTCCAATTAAAGCGCGCGCTGGGCACCCATTACCAAGCCTTATTAAGCGGAATAGATGGACTTACTCTGCCACTTGATCAAACCGATTATGCAGAGAACATCTACTGGGTCTTTGGATTGTTGATCGATCGGTCGGTTGAAATTACTGCCATCGATGCTATGAAACAACTTGCGGAAAAAGGAATTGGTTGCCGTCCTTTCTTTTATCCCATGCACCGGCAACCGGTTTTTCGTAAAATGGGTTTATTCGAGGGCGAGCATTATCCGATTGCTGATCACCTTGGCGAAAAAGGATTTTATCTTCCCAGTGGCTTGACGGTAACTGCCGAACAAAGAGTATACATTACACAGCAGGTAAGCGAATTATTTAGCAGGTAAAATCTGTGAAATGCATGGGAGATTAAAATGACCCTAAATAAATATTTACTCCTATACTATGGGAAATTAAAAAGTTTTTTGAAGCTTAAGATCATCAGGAAAAAATATTATTCTAAAGAAAATTATTCTGAAAAAAATTATCCGATCACAAAGCGTCCGATTTTTTATATTATCCGGCGTGGTGCACCTGATGTTGGTATTTTTTCTTGTATTCTGACCTTCCTAAGCCATATACGATACGCGGAGACTAAAGGATATATTCCAATTATTGATATGATGCATTTTGACAATGAGTATATATACAACGACTCTAAAGAGTTCGGCAACGTAAATGCCTGGGAATATTATTTTAAACAGCCCGGCAATTGTTCGACTAACGAACAATATTCTTTGAGAGAGGCCTACCTTAATAAAAAAGCAATTTTGTCCACTGGTGAATTTTGCTTTGGTTATGAACCCAGTGTCCAGTTTTTGGATTCGGTTGCCACTCCTGACACACATATTTGGAAAACACTTTGGGAGCGCTATAGAGTTTTAAATGACGCCACCGCCAACCACATCGAAGAGGTATACCATACAATGTTTTCGGTTGATGACCGGGTAATGGGGGTGCTTTGCCGCGGAAGCGACTATTTTTGGCATGAATCGGTGCAGGGTAATGAAACCGGCAAAATCACCTTGGTTTTGGATCGGGTTGACGCTGCCGTTAAAGAGTACCACTGCAATAAAATATTTCTAATGACTGAAGATTCTGATATCTTGGAGAAATTTAAGGATCGGTTCGGAAAAATCCTCTATTTTCTTGACGATGAACGGGTATCGTCTGACACGCAGGACTTCCTCGGTGACGTATGGAAGAGAAAAAGGATTGATCTATATCAAAAAGGATTAAACTATATTACTGGTTTTTATATCATCACCAAATGTCGTTGGTTTATTGGTACTAAAACCAGTGCGTCGGTTTTTTTTGATATCGTTGGTGAGAAAGAGTATGCTTTCTACTTTAACCTTAATGAGTTATGAGATACCAGAAAGGAAGTTTTACAAACATGAACAATTTTCTCTCATTTTTTCGCAAGCATCGCTATCATAGTGCCCTCTATTTATCCTATTTGATACTGGCATTCCTTTCGCTATGCTTTATTGATAAGCTACGTTTACTTTCTTATGGAACCGATCAGTTTGGCTATTGGGGCATTGCCGCTTCGTTTGCCGGTTTTGATTGGAGCGATCTTCTGGCACTTAACGACTACTATTCTTTTGGATACAGTCTTTTATTAATACCTCTTTATCTTCTTTACTATCTGGGGCTTGATATGACCGTTATCCATATCCTGGCGATTATTATGAATGGTGCCTTTCTGCTCGCCAGTTTTAGGATGGCGATTTTTGTCGCCGGCAGGTTATTCCCTCATCTCAATCGATATTACTCGATGCTCATTTGTCTGGTTACGACACTATACGTAAGTAATATTGCCCAGATCTATACCGCCTGGACAGAGTTATGCTTATATTTCACCTTTTGGGTGGTCTGCTGCTGCCTTATCAAGGTTCTGGAAGAACCACGTTGCAAGTATATTTTATTGCTTTTGTTTTCCAGTGCATATCTCTTTACAGTCCATATGCGTGCACTGGGAGTTGTTATCGCGGTTGGTTTGATATTAATACTGGCATTTTTCTTTAACAAAAAAAAGTTTAGCCGAAAACAAATTTTTCTTTCTTTGCTCAGCGGCATAATTCTCTTAGTTGCAGTCCTTATTATAAAAGATTGGATCACTCAAAATATTTATAGCGACAATATTAACTTGGCAACCAATGACTTTGCTGGTCAATCAAACAAGCTTCGCCAAACTGTTGGCTCGCTTACTGGACTATATAATTTTTTGTTAAGCATCCTGGGGAAATTATATTATCTTGGTATATCATCATGGGGGTTTGCCTTTTTAGCTTTATCAATAATACTATTTAAATTATTAAGAATCGTTGGTGCTGTGGTCAAACATAAGCAAAAAATCCTTTCTTCGACCGAAATTGTATTTATTTTTGTTGGCATGTCCGGCATGGCACAGATTTGTATCAGTGCCCTATTCAAACCATTTCAATATGATGGTCCCTTATTGGCAGATACCATCTGCCATGGACGATATACCGATTTTATTATTGGTCCACTTCTATTGATCGGGTTTGCTGTCTTACCGGAAATTTCTAAATATATAAGAGAAATTATCCTAAGTCTTATGGTTCTTTTCATTTGTAGTGTAATCGTTCAAAGCTTATTTGATATGGCCGCTTCTTACCCACAATCAGTGTTAATTCTGCGTCCGATCGCAGTGACCGGTATGCTTTACCTATTCCCCGACGGCTTCAATACTGGTGCCTATTTTCCTGCTCTTGTCAGTGCCGGAATGTTTCTAATAATTATCTTTGTCAGTCTTTTTGAGTCACTAAAACAAAAAAGGCCCCTGCGTATACCGATTACCGTGGTATTACTCTTGATAACCGGTGGTGTCTGGGGTAGCTTCGGTTTAAAGGCGGTTGATGCCCTCTTAATGCAAGACACCTTAACGGTTAATGCCGCGGAATTATTTAGCGATCTCGATGAAGCTACCGATATCTTTTTGGTTCATGATCCCACGGATTATATCCACGATGAACTGCGAAATATCCAGTGGCTTCATCCCAACTTAAAAATACAGGTCATTTCATCCGAGACTTTTGATGCTTTTACTACGAAAACTTCCACGAGTGACACAATCGCTAATGATGCCTTGGTTAATGAATCCGAAGCCATTTTTATCAGTCGTGCGGACAATTATCCCCTTATGGCCCAAATCAGTGATCGAAAAAAAATGATATATAATTCTGGTACTTTGTGTTTTTATGCGGGATTAGACAGTGCGGTTTCCAAGCTCCTCACTTCACGGCTGGAAACAATATATCGGGGCGGTCGATTAATAAGCAGGCCGGTTGATCTTGAAAAAATGTTGACCGATCTAAGTTATCAAAAATATAACGGCTCACTTTATTATAATTTTAACCGGGAAGGATATATCACCTGGTCCACCGGTTTACATTTAGCTGATGGAATATATGAATTTTCTATCGACATGGAAATAGCCGATTTGGTAGAAAATAGTGAAATCGGTTATATTACCGTAACCGACTCCGATAATAGTTATCTGGAAACCTATCCATTAATACCACAGGACTTTGACCGCCGCGGACAAGGTACCATCCGGATATCGGTTTGTGCCGAAGATTACGCTGAACCGATTGTCGGTATCTATACCTACGGCAATTGTTCCATGAAGATAGATGCGATCAACTACCGGCAGATACAGGGTAATATTGCTCCTGGTGAAAATAAGTCCACTCACCTTATGGAATTGGGCGCTATACTAGCCAAACTTAGTGAAACCTGTGCATTTAGTATCAGCTATATTGATAGTGACTCAAGTGCGATCAATGGTTTTCCTGATTTTACGGAGCTTGAGGAGCATTTCCCCGGTGGGATCGCCGAAATAATACCCGCCGCTCTAGTGCCATTAAAAACTGATCTAAGCAGCCGCTATTATATTGTCGAGAATACAGACCACAATGAAATCCTGCTTCGTCTCCTTGAAGAAGACAATATCGTCATTTTTAAAAATCAATCGTTCACCCTGGTTGCCCCCAATGATCGCCTTCTGCGAGAAGTGTTAGTCGATTATGATCTTAATATTTTAGCAACCGGCAAACAGCCGATTGATGTCCGATTTCTTTATGACACCGGTCAACAGTCAGGACGGCTTAATGAAATGAATGCCCTGTCACTTCCACGAGGCTGCTATGAGGTTACGGTCGATTTTACTGCCCTTGCCGATGATCCCCACGTTGCGACCATCATTATCAATGGTCAGGAGACCATAGTCACCCGTGAAATGCTGTCGGCCAACCATTACAAAAATAGCTTTACACTGGAATTAACCGAAACCTCCTCCGATGTATGGTTAGGCTTATTGTCCAATCCCCTCTCCCGTATTACCTCCGAAGCGATGACAATACAACCATTAGGGGCGGGCTATGGATATATCAATGATATACCGACTTATACCCTTGAATACGTAAATGCCACTGGTTATGATGATTGTATCATCACCGATCCATTAAGCGAAAGTAGGGTTACCTTGAGCGATATTTTTCTTGATTACGGTGAATACCATCTTACTTTTACCGCACTACCAGCAGACACCACCTATAACTCCGATGCTAAAATCCGCATATTTCGCGACGGTGAGTTAAGAACCGAAGAAGCATTACATCTAAAAGCGCTCCATGATTATTCCTTTGTTATGAGTGAATATGAACCGACCTTCTGGTCTTTTGAAATAATATGTCCGACCGGAAGCAGTGTCCAATTGTCCGATTTTGAGATTGTTCGGTAATATAAATCTTTTTACAATAAAAATATTATAAGTGAGACCTTAATGAAAGAAAAAATACTTACACTTCGCAACAACGCAACCTTACTGATCCTTATCACTCTATCGGTTATCTACGTAACAATTATTTTTACTAATAAGGAGGGTATGCATGTTGATGAATATTTCACCTACCTCCTCGCCAACACCCAAACCTTTGTTTCTGACGATGGTATCGCTGGTCCATCTGGAATTAAGTATCTTCCACAGGAATTTTACGCAAGTATTTTGCATCAAATGGATTTGATTGGAAAAACGTGTGGATTTCTCAAGCTGCCGATGTACATCCCCCGTTGTATTCTCTGGCAATTCATTTTCTTTCAAGCCTATGGAAAGGCTTCTTTACTATCCGTCCCGGTTTCATCGTAAATCTGGTTTTTCATATCATAAACATCATTTTAGTATATAAGATATCAATGCAGTTGATACGCAAAAAAGATATCGCTCTGGTCTGTTCCGCTTTATTCGCCCTGTCTGCAATTATTATTGATCAGGTAATTTTTATTCGTATGTATATTATGCTTACATCATGGATTTTATTTTTTATTTATTGGCATTTGAAACATTGGCACAATCACAATTCTTTTAGTTTTTATTTTGTTATAATGCTGAACTGTTTGACTGGTATGTTGACTCACTATTACTTTGCACTTTTTGCTTTCTTTTTTTGTACCCATATTTGCATCGCCACGGCGCTAAACAAAAAGTGGAAGAGTTTATTATTATATATGGCAAGTCTCTTTACTTCCGGATTACTTTCAATCATTTTATTTCCTGCCATTCTCGGTCATCTCTTTTCCAGTAGCCGAAGTGTTGACTCGGTTGATAAATTGATTGACTTTACTACCTATTGGTATAATCTTAAGTCTTTCTGGCAATATTTTAATGAGATATGTGGCGGACTATTAACGCTTTTAGTTATGACTATGTTGCTTAATTTAATCTTTAATACTAATAAATCACATAAAAAAATCTCTGTAATACTAAAAAATCTATTTCTTAGTCCATTATTTATCGTCAGTTGCTCAGCGTTCTTTTACTATATTCTTGTCTCCAAAATTGCTATATTTACTACTGCAAGATATATTTCTCCGATTTTTCCATTAATAATAATTATGTTTGTCATCTATTTCTTTAAATTTATGTCGGGATTACTTAAAAAGGAATTACCCACGTATGTATTAATTATTTTAGCCGCTTTTATTCTGCTTTACGGATTTAATAATGCAAACTATAGTAATCTTTATAGTAAATATAGGGAGACAAAAGCCATTGCATCTAATTATTCTGATTGTTAGGCAACAAATTGAGATTTCCACCTACTACAAATCTGCTACATATTGCTTTTTCCAATTATATATCATTCCCACAATAGTGTGTCACTTTTTGCGACATGCTGTTTTTTCTTGAC
>JAITWD010000245.1 GCA_031285465.1 Lachnospiraceae bacterium | reverse complement strand
CTAAGGATAATGTGTTACAGCAGATTCCGTTAAAAAGGGTGGGACGACCGCAGGAGATTGCCGAGATGGTTGCCTTTTTAGCGAGTGAAAAAGCTTCTTATATTACAGGGCAGGTGATTGCGATCGATGGTGGGATGACCATGTAGTGTTGCGATGATCATATAGCCGGTTATGATTGTGAGACCACAATATATAGCTAAATATATAGAAACATAGAATACGAAACGATAAGCGGTAGTGGCAGTAGTAAGCAGCTTCGCAAGTAAAACTTGCGAAATGCATGAGTAGTAATATGAAAGTAGGCATGATTGATGATGCAAGAAAGAGGGAAAATGAGCAGACGAGTGGTGGTTACCGGGATGGGGGCGATTACGCCCATCGGACTTAATGTTAATGAGTTTTTTGCCAATATCAAGGCGGGCAAGGTTGGCTTCGGTCCGATTACCCATTTTGATGCCAGTGAATATAAATGTCGACTGGCCTCCGAGGTGAAGGATTTTAACCCACAGGACTACATGGATTTTAAGGCCGCCAAGCGCATGGAACTATTTTCACAGTATGCAGTTGCCGCCGCTGGTGAAGCGCTGGCCGATGCTGGTCTGGACATGGAAGCCGAGGATCCTTACCGGGTTGGTGTTTCCGTAGCGTCCGGTATCGGTGCACTTCAGGCATTAGAGCGGGAGCATAAACGATTGATCGAAAAGGGACCGGGTCGGGTTGGTCCGTTATTCATTCCATTGATGATATCCAATATGGCATCCGGCAATATTTCTATCCACTTCGGGTGTAAAGGTAAAAATATTAATGTTGTGACCGCCTGCGCCAGCGGAAACAATTCCATTGGAGAAGCACTGCGAACCATCCAATACGGTGATGCCGATGTGATGTTGGCGGGCGGAACCGAATCGAGCGTGACCCCGCTTGGAATCGCCGGTTTTACGGCACTAACAGCATTGTCTACATCGGACGATATTAACCGTTGTTCCATTCCGTTTGACAAAGAACGAAGCGGCTTTGTTATGGGCGAAGGTTCGGCAGTCGTGGTATTGGAAGAATTGGAGCATGCCCGTAAGCGCGGGGCACACATTTATGCCGAAGTGGTCGGGTATGGCTGTACATCCGATGCTTATCACATTACTTCGCCGGCTGAGGATGGAGTCAGTACTGCAAGGGCAATGGAGTTAGCCATAGGTGACGCCGGTCTTAAGCCAACCGATATCACCTATATCAATGCTCATGGAACGGCAACCCATCACAATGATCTGTTTGAAACTCGCGCAATTAAGCGGGCATTTGGTGATCATGCCCAAAATATCAGAATAAATTCAACCAAGTCAATGATCGGTCATCTTCTCGGTGCTGCCGGAGCGATTGAATTTGTTACCTGTGTTAAGGAGCTGTGCGAAGGATATATACATAAAACTGCCGGTTATCAGGTACCGGATGAAGAATGTGATCTCAATTATTGTCCGACGGCGATCAATGAAGAATTTACTTATGCTTTATCCAATTCATTTGGTTTTGGCGGTCATAATGCGGTATTGATCATTAAAAAGTTTAGTGACAATTAGATGGATTTTTACAAGTTACTTTGTCATTTTGACAAAGTAACTTTAACTATGAAGGTACTGAAGAGTTACAAATCAGGTTATTTTGTAGTAGGTATCACAAATAATCAAGAGGAGATGATGATAAATGGCAATAATGAATGCAAAAGAAATTATGGAGATAATTCCGCACCGTCAACCATTTATGCTTTTGGATACGGTTGAGGAGCTTGAGCCGGGATTAAAAGCTACCGCAAAAAAATGTGTGACCTATAATGAACCATTTTTTGCCGGTCATTTTCCTACCGAACCGGTAATGCCGGGGGTATTGATCATAGAAGCGCTGGCACAAACCGGTGCTGTTGCGTTACTGTCTAGTCCAGACTATAAAGGTCGTTCGGTTTATTTTGGAGCCATACGTTCAGCCAAATTCAAAGGAAAGGTGGTACCGGGCGATGTGCTTATCTTGAAAACAGAAATCACTCGAATTAAGGGACCATTTGGATTTGGAAATGCAATAGCATATGTCAATGAAAAGGTCGTTGCTGTAGCAGAGATCACCTTTGCGATCGGCAATGCAAATTAGCTTAAATTAATTAGGATAAAAGGTAATACATAGAGCTTAGATAATTGCTGATCGGGAAATAGTTGTAAATCAGCAAATGACTGTAAAGAAAAAATAGTAATATAAAAATAGTAAAAGATTAAAACAAAAAAATGTAGATGGGAAACTTATATGACAACCAGAATCATAGGCACCGGCAGTGCTTTACCGGAAACGGTAGTAACCAATGAATACTTGTCCACTATTATGGACACATCTGATGAGTGGATAACAACCCGCACGGGCATTCGTGAACGACGTTTGGTTAAAACTGAAACGACGGCATCTTTATCGATACAGGCAGCAACCCGTGCGATGACCAACGCTGGCATAATGGCGCAGGATATTGAGCTGATAATTGTTGCAACTCTTACGGGAGATTATCTCACGCCGTCCACGGCATGTGAGGTTCAGGCAGCGATCGGGGCAGATCGTGCCGTTGTTTTTGATGTAAATGCTGCTTGCTCAGGATTTCTATATGCTTTGAATATAGCGCACGCTTTTTTACAATCGGGAATGTATAATAACGCCCTGATCATTGGTGTTGAAGTGTTAAGTAAAATGGTAGATTGGAGCGATCGACGCACCTGTGTTTTATTTGGTGACGGTGCCGGGGCGGCAATTGTAAAGCGGGACGAGGTTGGGATCATTGCTTGTGACCTTGGTGCAGATGGGGCTAAGGGTAAGGCACTTATCTGCCAGGATCGTGTCAGCAATAATCCGGTGGTCAGCAATAAAGTAGAGCTGGGCTTTGTTGAAATGGATGGTCAGGAGGTTTACAAGTTTGCGGTTAGCACCGTGCCGATATCAATTGAAAAGGTTCTGGGTCAGGCGGGGCTTAAGGCGGAGGATATTGACCTTTTTGTATTTCATCAGGCCAATATCCGTATTATTCAGGCAGTTGCCAAGCGTCTTGGCATTTCCGAGGACCGTTTTCCCATCAATATAGATCACTGTGGCAATATCTCTGCCGCCAGTGTTCCCATTTTATTAGATGAGATAAACCAAAAAGGGATGTTAAAAAGAGGTGACCGGATCATGTTAGTCGCATTTGGCGGTGGCTTAACCTGGGGTACAACTATAATGGTATGGTAAATAGTTTAAAAAATCATAGATTTTTCAATTTTTATTCAGGCAGTTTCGCAAGTAAAACTTGCGAAATGCATGGGCATTAGTTTATAAAGAATATTTTTTCATCCAATAATCCACCTGCAATAAATAAGCGAGCATCTGTGGCCCAGCCATCAGTTGTCCGTACCACGGTTTTCCATAATCAGCAGGACTAGTCAAAAATTGCTCCACCTTCTTACGATCAACGATCCCTAATAAAGGTGAATTGCCTGCGGACAAAACCGTTCGCAACCGATCACCCAAGAGATGCTCATACGCTGGATCGTAGGTTTTAGGATAGGGGCTTTTTTTGCGGTTAAGTACGGCTTTGGGTAATAATGTTCTACCGGCTTCAATCAGCAACCCCTTGTTGATGCCATCCGGACACTTCATTTCCCATGGAACATTATACAAATATTCGATCAGTCGATGATCACCAAAGGGCACTCGTGCTTGTAATCCAGAGTACATGCTGGTTCGGTCCATCCGGTTTAATAAGGTAACCATAAACCATCTCATGGTTAAATAAGATAGCTCACGTCGCTTTGCGGCAACATGATCATCACCTTCAAAGCAGGGAGTTTCAGCTTTGGTTTGCTCATAGGCTTTTAGAGCATATTCTTCCGGTTTTATCTGCGCCAAAAAGTCGGCGGACAAAAGAGCCGTCCGAAACTCCATGTCACGAGACCACGGAAAGCCTGACTCATTAAGGGTTGATTCCTGATGAAACCAGGGATATCCACCAAAGATTTCATCGGCACCTTCACCGGTTAGTGCAATCTTGTTCTGGCCGGTAACCTGTTCACAAAAATATAGTAAAGAGGCTTCAATATCACCCATACAGGGCAGATCGGCAGCATCAACGGCTTTTTCCAGGTAATCAGCCTGGGTGGTGGTATCGCAGGTTAGATAGGTGTGGTTGGTTTTAAGATGAGCTACCATTAGTTCTGCATAGGGGCGATCCTGTGATGACTGAAAGGCATTGGCTTTAAAATGTTCACTATTGCCGTGAAAATCAAAGGAATAGGTGTCAAGCATATGACCGTTAAGTGCCATTTCCCGGGCGCAGACCGCTGAGACCAGACTGCTGTCGAGACCGCCGGATAAAAAGCAGGCAACCGGTGTATCGGCAATCGTCTGCCGTTTAATACAGTCGGATACCAAATAGGAAATGGTTGCAACCGTATCGTTAAAAGAATCGGGATGCGGGGCGCCGCGTAGCTGCCAGTAGATCACATCATTTATTTGACCGTCGTGGATTATCAGATAGTGGCCGGGGATGACCTCCTTCATGTCCTGATAGACCCCCTTACCCAGAGTTCGTGCCGGTCCTAAGCCAAACAATTCACCAAAACTTTCCCGGTTTAGACGAGGTCGTATTCCATAGGCAAACAATGCTTTAGGTTCTGAGCCAAAGACAAGGATATCCTCGGTTTGTTGGAAAAAGAGTGGTTTAGTGCCACAACGGTCGCGACAAAGGATCAGTCGGTCCAATCCCTTATCGTAAATAGCAAAGGCATACATTCCATTTAATTCCCGAAAAAAATCACATCCCATTGTCAGATATCCATTTGCGATCACCTCGGCATCACTGTATTCATCCCAGTCGCAAGAATAAGAAAGGAGCATATGTTGCAAAGTTTTACGATTATATAATTCACCACACCATGCGATCATAATGGTCTGGTCGCCAATATGCTTGATGAGTGGCAGGGTTTCGGTCGACAGAGTGGTTGCAAGTCGGGTTTGTGCAAAACCGGCATGGCTTTCCAGATGGGTGCCATTACCATCAGGACCACGATGAAGTAAACTATCCATCATTTTTTCCAGACGTAACGGCCATTCACCATTGGTGGTAAAGTCGTATTTACACTGATAAAAACCAGCAATTCCTGACATACATAACCTCCTATGAGTTGGGATGAGGACTGACAATGACCGGTTGAATCTGCTTACCAGTGAGTGCCAGCGCGATCGTATCGGCAAGTAACTCGGTATGAGCGATCATGGAGTTAGGCTTGGCTTGATAATTATCCTGGCCAAAGGGCACAAAATAAATATTTTTGGTATTGAGTAGAATACCGATATTTTTCAGGTTCATGCCTAGCGCATCATTAGTGGATAGGGAAATAACCAGTGGTTTGTTATTGCGTAAATGTCCCTTGGCGGCCATTAAGACGGTGGTATCGGAGATACCATTAGCCAGCTTTGAAAGGGTATTACCGGTACAGGGGGCAATAACAAGAATATCCAACAATCCTTTCGGTCCCATAGGCTCAGCTTTGGGAATGGTGGTAATCGGCTCTTTTCCGGTCATTTCCGTGGCACGGCTCATAAAATCACTCGCGTTGCCAAATCGGCTGTCGGTGGAAGAGGCGTGTTCGGAGAAGATAGTGTAGATATTGGCCCCTAATTCTGCTAAATTTTTCATTTCGATAAAAATTTTGTCATAGGTACAATAGGAGCCGGTGACGGCGATACCAATATTGAGACTGGAGAAATCACAATTGATAATATTCTGGTTAACAGGATTAGAGTTGCTGGAATTATGGTTAGCAGGATTTTGATCAATGGGCTCTTGTTTGTTTAAATCAGACATGGACATACATCCTTTCTAAAAGTTCTAAGATGGTCTTTCCGATAGCTTCACCAGCCGAACGAGGTGCAGTTTTACCGGGAAGTCCCAGACAATGGAAAACGGGGAGCAGACACTTGCGGGCGGTTTCAAAATCAATACCGCCGGGGGGTGAAGACAGATCGAAAAGAAATGTATCGGGCGATAGCCGACCGATCAGTTCACTATCCAAAATCGGAGAAGGAACAGTGTTTACTACTATTTTAAAATAGTTTATTGACAAAGCATTTTTAAGTTCCGCAGGTGTAAAGGCCGAGCAACCTAGGATAACCGCATTTTTTCGTTTTTCCGGATCGGGCTCACAGACGCTTACCCGACAGCCAAGGGCTTTGAGTTTACCAGCCAACGGGTTGCCACAGCGTCCGAATCCGAGGATCAGAATGGGCGCATCATCAAGTACAAAGGGAGTATTATTGATGATCTCAGCTACCATTCCTTCGGCAGTTATCAATGCATTGGTCATAACATATGCTTCAGAGGACATCAGGTCAAAACATTTAACCGCTTGATCAAAACAAGCGGTCAATACGGCGGGAGAAAAATTGCCACCAAAGAGAATTTGATTTTTATCAAGCAGGGAATAAAGTACCGTCAGTGGAAGAATATTGTCATCATCACCATTTAGGGTAATGCCGTCGCGGGAAAAGGGAACCGGTCCGACGACAATTGAATGACGACCAATGGCTTCGGTTAGGGAAGTGCAGGTTCTGACCGATGAAGATAGCGATGGAAAGGTGGGAGTCCAAAGGCAGGTAACCCGGTGTCCCATCCCATTCAGATAGTTTGCCAAATAATTCTGTCGCATGTCTCCGCCCAGAATCGCGAAATCCCAAATGGCAGAGTGTTGATCCATATATAAACACCTCCAAAAATTGTCGAATGTAAATAATAACTCTATAATCGTATTGTATGAACCGTAACGGAAAATGTGTTGTAAAAGAAGCGGAAAACCGATATAATGTTACTGCAGAACTAAAAGACGATCATTTAAACTGAAAGGATAAAAGCAGATGAGAAAAAGTGGAGTATTAATGCCAATAACCAGTTTGCCGTCACCTTATGGAATCGGATGCTTCTCAATAGAAGCTTATCGGTTCATTGATTTTTTAGCTAAAGCCGGTCAGAGCTGCTGGCAGATTTTACCCTTAGGGCCGACTGGATACGGTGATTCGCCCTACCAATCTTTTTCGACCTTTGCTGGCAATCCTTATTTTATTGATTTTGGCGATCTGATCGAGCGAGGCTGGTTAACGACCCAGGACTGTGACCGTTATGATTTTGGCAAGGATCATGAAAAGGTCGATTATGAGAAGATATACCGTTCGCGTTTCAAAGTGCTGGAGGTTGCCTATCGTAACAGCAGGATTGGCGAACAGTACAATTATCAAGAATTTGTCCGCCGTAATGCCGATTGGCTGGAGGATTATGTTCTATATATGGCCATTAAGGACTCACTGGAGGGCATTAGCTGGCTGGAATGGGAAGACCAACTGAGATTACGGGAGCCGGGCCGGTTACAGAGCTGTCGGGAAGAGTTTTGGCAGGAGATGGACTTCTATCGTTTTCAACAGTTCATGTTTAATGAGCAGTGGACCAGAATAAAAAGATATGCCAATGAGAAGGGTATTAAGATTGTTGGTGACATTCCAATATATGTGGCATTAGACAGCTCCGATGCCTGGGCTAATCCGGAATTGTTCCAATTTGATGACAATTCACGTCCAATAGCGGTGGCAGGTTGTCCGCCGGACGGTTTTTCAGCCGACGGTCAATTATGGGGCAATCCACTTTATCGTTGGGAGTACCACAGCTCTACCAATTATCAATGGTGGATCAAGCGACTGGCTTACAGTTTTAAGTGGTATGATATTGTTCGGATTGACCATTTTCGTGGTTTTGAGTCCTATTATGTAATACCGTTTGGTGATAAAACCGCTCGTAATGGTCACTGGGTCAAGGGTCCGGATTATCCTTTTTTTGCAGCCATTAATAGGGAATTGGGCGACCGTGAGATTATTGCCGAGGATTTAGGTTTCCTGACACCGGAAGTATATAGTATGGTCCAAAAAACAGGATATCCAGGGATGAAGATTTTACAGTTTGCTTTTGACTCTCGGGAGGAAAGTGATTATTTGCCACACAATTACCAACACAATTGTGTTGTATATACCGGCACTCATGATAATGATACCACGATGAACTGGTTTAAAATGATGGCGGACGATGATAAAAAATTTTGTAGCGATTATTTGAATTTGGAAAAGGTCAGGCGTAAGGACCTTCACTGGGAGTTTATCCGTGCCGCCTTAGCCAGTGTTGCTGATCTGGCAGTGATACCGCTTCCCGATTACTTAGGTCTGGGGCGGAGCGGTCGGATCAACACCCCTTCGACACTGGGAGGCAACTGGCTGTGGCGTCTGGAGCCGGGGGTCCTGACCGATGAATTGGCGGAACGGATAAGGTTGATGACCCAATTATATAAGCGATAGCGTAACCGATAAACCAAACGCTGATTTGGTTGAGCATAGGATGATATGGCTATACATAACTGTTCAGTAGGTTTGCGCATTTACTGCGCAGACCGTAAGAAAAATTATGGCCTGGAAGTGAATAATCCCAACCCCTTAAAAAGGGGTCACCGCAGGTGATTTTAATGGATTTTCACCGTAACTTGAAGGTACTGAATAGTTATGATCATACATAGAATTAAGTAAGTCTCTATTGTGGAGAAACTGATGCTTAATTATATATGGGCGTTAATGCTACTGATCGGAATTGTATATGGAGCATTAAATGGAAATATGAAGGCCATCACTGACGGAGCGCTTAATGCAGCCGGAGAAGCGGTCACCCTATGTATTACTATGTTGGGGGTGATGGCACTTTGGTCGGGCTTAATGGAAATCGCCAGGGCTTCCGGTTTGATCGAACGGATGACCAAGGGGCTGGGATGGTTCATTTCCTTCATGTTCCCCAATATTCCGAAAGGGCATAAATCACGAGAATATATTTCTACAAACATAATCGCCAATATTCTCGGCTTGGGGTGGGCATGTACCCCTGCCGGACTGAAAGCGATGGAAGAACTCAATCGGCTTGAACAAGAGCGTACCGGTCGGGAACCGACGGTTGCCAGTAAGGAAATGTGTACCTTTCTGATCCTTAATATATCATCATTGCAGTTGATCCCGGTAAATATGATCATTTATCGCGGTCAGTACGGCAGTGCTAATGCAGCGGCAGTGATCGCACCGGCGATCATTGCCACCCTTTTTAGCACCATTGTGGCGGTGATATATTGTAAAATAAAAGAGAAGGTAAGTAATTGATGAATTGTTTGTGCCACCTTTGGCGGCATGTTTGGAAGTGTTACCAACACGATAATTCAGCCCCGCCTACACCGTTTCATCTCTAAGTCCCTCGATAATAATTGCCCGGCGTATCGCTCGTGCACCGTTCCAGTAGGCAATACCCATCAGTAAAAGTACCAGCAGGGAGTACAGCAAAATGCTGCCGTACGGCAGGATAGGTAATAGCGCCGTGAAAGTCAGGTTGCTCATCCAGGTGAAAAACAAGCAGATAAGCGCAATGAAGGGTAGACCAAGTAATACTGGTCGTAGCGAAAAGTTTAGTCCCTCCACAAACAGGAGCTTACTTAATCCACGATTGTCCAATCCCACCGAGCGTAACATGGCAAATTCCCGTTGCCTAAGATACAATTCGGTTGTCACTGCTGAAAAAGCATTAGAGATGCCAATCAGTGCAAACATGATCGCGATTCCCATATTCATAGTGTTAGAGGCACTATTCATCTGGCGCATATCACGTAACTCACCTTCTTTACTGTAAATCAGGAAATCCTCGCTACCCATTGCCGCACTGCAGATTTCGTTGAGCGCGGCTTCGGCAGCGATACTATTTTCAGCACCAGTAACGAGACTCACATCGGTGCGGCGGTTACTTGCGGCCCGATCGGGCAGGAGATTTGCCACTAGCTTGTCATACTGAGAATAGGGTACCACAAACACAGGCTCATAAGGGATGAGTTGGCCCCCGTTTATTTCCGGAGATACCTCCAAAGTTACAGCACCTACGGTCAGATCAAAGGTATAGTCCGAATCAATGTGGTCGTCAAATCGCTCCAAAAGGGTAATGGTATCCCCAGAGGCAAGGTTTAGGTATGGGATCACCTGTGTAGCTGTTACCTTATCACGTGCCATAGGATAAGGACGGAGGGCGTTTTGCGCGATGGCAAGGGGGGTATCTGCATTCAGGTAGGGGGTAGGATCAATGCCGAGGGATAGGGCATACCGGGAAAAACTTTCATCGTCTAGTCCATAGACGGTGGAACCAATGCGATAGTGGTCCCCGCTTTTTACAATATCGATGCGGGTTTCATCCACCCCGGCAAACCCGCCGAGGGCGGTGAAACGGTCCGACGCGTTTGACTCATCTACCATCATGGCACAATTAACGGTCGACCGGACAATACTCTCGGTGGCAAACGGGAGATTGCGGATCAGCTCAATCAGTTGATCGTCACGACTCTCAACAAACCAGAGGATTGCGGTCGTATCGTAATACTCCTCTTGTTGTCTTAGGCGGTTGCTTTGGTCGGCAATGGTCAACATGCACAGCATACCGCATACCAATATAAAACTCACGCAGATGGTTCCAGTGGAAGAACGGAAGCTTTTCCTTCTTGCTGCTACCGCTTCGGCGGCGAATTCGCCGATAAATCCAAATAGTGCACGGTAAACCGGATGATTTTTCGGCTTGCGGTGTCTTGATGGTTTGCCGCCGTGGCGAACAGCCTCGATGGGTGACACTCGTGCGATGGCCTTTGCCGGTCCGCGGGCTGATAATATCACAACGGTGAGGGTGAGCAACACACCGAAGAGGGCGGTCGGCAGGTGAAATTGGACGGAGAAAGGTATCGTTACAAGTTCACCGACGACATTGTTAAAAATCTTCGCAAGAACCTGTGTGAAGGCGAACCCCAGACTAACCGAGAGGATCAGAGGTAGGACCGACAGGAGGAGTCCTTCTTGTAGAATGGATTGAATAATCTGCGCCGGGGTCGCACCAATGGAACGGAATATGCCTAGTTGCCTGGCACGAACGTTTGCTGACAGTGCAAACACGCCCCGAATGATCAATATAAAGGTGCAGACTACCAGGATCACCGTCAGGATGGTCATCAGGGGAACGGAAAGTTCAAGCAAAGTAGATTCACCCGACTGCCCCATATTAGCTAAGTAACAAAACAGTAACCCATCGTTGTATCGGATGGGGTATTCTCCATGCTCATCGGTTACATGCCCTGCCTTCTCTGCAATTTCGGGCATGAGCCCAAGGGTCTTATAGATATCGTGAAAGCGCAGGTAAATGACAAGGTGGTCCTCTGGTCGGAGGGTGGTTCGATCGAGGAAACCGAAGGCCACATAACCGGGATGGGTTGTGGGCGTGCTGTAATCCAATTTTCCGACAAGGGTGAAGGTTTTTTCCTCTGTGGGGGTAAAATATTCGCCCAGTCTATGGATGGCTTGGGTTTCAAGAATCTCACCACTAAGCGTTCGTTCACCTACCGGGAGGGTAAGCACATCGCCTACCTTGAACTCCGGATTGCGATCAAAGAATAGCTTGGATAGAGCGAGTTCTCCCGGTTGCGCTGGTAGTCTGCCCTCCATTAACCGATGCTGTTCCGGCATAGATTTCCAATAATTGGCATCGGCATCCCGTAACAGGAGGTAGGGCAGTGCCGTGCCTTCTGGTAGTTTCACCGTTTGCCAGGGTCCTAAAAGCATGGCGGCATCCACATGAGGGTTATTTTCAATGGTGGCCAGCCGATTGGCAGGTGTATCTTCAAAAAGTTCCCCATGCCAGTTACCATTTGAGTAAATAAGGTTGTTTACGTTACCAGCCCATATCCCCTGTGCCATCATACTAAATGAACAGATCAGTGTACCTGCCAATAGTACGGCGATCATAATGGCGATGGAGGTACGGCGGTTGCGCTTGATGTGCGCAATGGTATATTCGGTGATAATGCTCATACCGTTGCCCTCCCGTTGCTGTGATGGTCGGAGACGATCTTACCATCCTCAATCTGGACGACACGGGAGGCTTGCAGGGCGATCTTTTCATCATGGGTAATGAGAATGATCGTCTGCTTGTACTTTATATTGGAAAGCTTGAGCAGTTCCATGATTTCGCCGGAATTTCTGCGATCGAGATTACCGGTCGGTTCGTCGGCCAGCAGAATGGCCGGTCGATACATCAGTGCCCGGCCGATGGCTACCCGCTGTTGTTGCCCACCGGAAAGCTCGCTGGGCAGGTGAGTAAGTCGGTCACCCAACCCAAGGATGTCCACCAATTCGGTAAGACGTTCCCGGTCAGGTTTCTGACCGTCCAATAACATGGGCATTAGGATGTTGCGGCGTACATCCAGGGTGGGGATCAGATTGTAAAACTGATAGATCAGACCGACCTTGCGTCGACGGAACACT
>JAITWD010000229.1 GCA_031285465.1 Lachnospiraceae bacterium | reverse complement strand
ACACTGAAGAACGACTAAAGTCGTTCTTCTCACGTATTGTTTGTGCCGCCTTTGGCGTCATGTTTGGAAGTGTGAAAGACAGAAGAAATTTCACCGATTGTTTGTGCCACTGAAGTGGTAGATTTGTAAGGATAATTTGGATTTGGAGGCGGATGTATGAAAACAGGACGTGCGGTATTTGTTAGTATTCTGATCGCGATCATCATCATTATGACCGGTGTGATAGTGTATATCGTGGTGTTGGAAATACAGGAGAGGCAGGCGGAGGCCGCCGAGCATGATGTGCTGATGGCGACGCCGCTTAGTAGTAAGCCGCTGTACGATGAGGATGGTGCGGCAGCGGGAGCATGGGCTTATGTGGAGGTGAGCGACCGGGCACTGGCCAATATTACCGCGGGTGAATTGAAGGACTTTGCCGAAGAGTATCTTTTTGACGAGCGGTTTGAGTGGATTTCCATCCTGTCGCCCAGTGGTGAAGGGGTTTATTTTCCCGATATTAATACGGAATATGCGGAGTATGGCACCTTAACGAGCGATGGACGGATGGAGACCCTTAAGAAGGTGATCGAGCTGGAGGATGATCATTTTGTCTTCCGTGATGTGGAAGAGGGAATGTCATCTGCGTCCACTGGGAGCGAAGGAGAAGGCGGAAGTGATGAGGGGACGGAAGCGGTTTTGCTGGATGAAGCTGTGGTTCCGGACGATGGTGAAGCTGTAAGTGGGATTAGTAATGAGATTATATATGAGAGCGGTGATGCGACGGCTTTCAGTGTGGATATTAATCAGGCAGACTATATAAATGAACAGTTTGGGATTCAGTTTACGGCACCGGAAGGGTTTCAGATGTTAGGTGAGGATGCTTTATCAGCATCGGAAGACGTATTGGTTGAGTTTTTGCCAGCAGATGCGGAATATTTTGAGGAAGCTTCAGAGGGGCGTGCTGAAAGCGAGTTTGGAATGTATTGTTCATCATCCTTCGGACTTCCCAGCGTTGCTGTTGGCATTGATGATTTAACCACTACCGATATTTCATATGATCAATATATGGAAGAAATGCTGTCAACGATCGAAAATGATCCCGATGAGGTCTGGACAAGAACCGGGACGCAAAGTGTAGAGATTGCCGGGCAACAATTTGAAAAGGTGAGCTTTAATACCAGCGTTGAAATCCCCGAGCTTGGATCGATTGATGGCACACAGGACATGTATTTTGCACAAAATGAAGGAAAGGTGTTGTGTATTGTTTTAGCCAATCTTGCAGATGAAGAATTACAAGCTTATGGCGATGCGCTTATTAATGCATTTTTGCCGCTACAAAATTGAACCAGATAGTGGAAAGGCAGGGGTATTTCTATGAAGGTCACATATCTAAAACAAAGCGGTTTCTTAGTCGAGTGGGGCGATATTTATTGCCTGTTTGATTATTATCTGGGAACCATCCCGTCACTGGACGAGAATAAAGAGTTATATGTGTTCGTCAGTCATGCTCATGCCGACCATTATAATCGGGAGATATGGTCGATTTTCGGCAATCATCCCCGGGTGCGGTTTATTGTTTCGAAGGAGGTACCGTTGTCCCCTTCGCAGCGGTCGAAGCTGGGTTTAAAGGAGAGCGATCGGGAGCGGATCGTGCAGGTAAGGGCCGACGAGGTTTATCAAGTAGAAGGGATAAATGAAGGGAAGGATGCTCCGATGACCGTTCGGACCGCACGTTCTACCGATGCCGGGGTGGCATTTTTGGTCGAATATGCCGGTCAGACCGTTTTCCATGCCGGTGATCTTAATCTGTGGGTATGGGAAGAGGAGAGTGAGGCCGGTAATGCGGATATGACCCGCCGGTTTATGGTTGAGATGGATAAACTTAAGGGCGTGCATATTGATGTGGCATTTTTTCCGCTTGATCCCAGACAGGGGAAGGATTGTGGTGCAGGGTTGGAGATATTCAACCGGACGGCAGTGGTGAGGTGTTTGTTTCCGATGCACTTGTGGAACCGGATGGATACAGTTGTGAATTATCTTGAGGAGGCGAAGCAGAAAGAAGGGGTGGAGCTCGGGAATATTATGGTGGTCAGGTATGAGGGGCAGAGCTTTGAATGTTAAGTAACAAAATGCATTTAATGAAGTAGGAGAGAAAGGCCGAAGGAAGGCGATGAAGTCAATACAATAATAATGCGTCCGGCGAAATAGAGGTCAGTGCTACCGACATGGGTAATGTGACCGAAGAAAACAAGATGAATTACACGATCACTAAAGCGGACGATGTGATCAGCGTTTCCCTAAAAGGATGGTTTCGCAGCCACTCTCCTGATACCAGCTGCACCCCCCACAGATATCCTCCAAAATGGTCGCCGTCATATGTTGGTTGATCATATCAATAAGCTCGCGATAGTAGTAATGACCTTCATGAAGGTCGAAGTGTGCCATCACCTTCCGGTCGTATTCCTTTACCTTGGCATCGTCACAACATTGACCGGCGGTGATCATGTTGGGGCAGTGTTCACACAGCTGGTCGGTTGAGCAGACTAATTGGATCAGGCTATTGGGGTTATTATGTAGCCGGGTGGTAACGGCGGTCATATTGGCGATAAATTCGTCACTGTAGCCGCTGCCGGTAAAGGTCTGAGTGCATAGGAGATGGTGGGGGCGTAATCTCATTATAATCTCCCATGCATTTCGCAAGTTCTACTTGCGAAACTGCCTGAATACAAAGTGAAAAATCTTTGATTTTTCATATTAATGTCCAAGGCTTTAGGACACCACTTTTCATGAGGGCGCTGCGAAGCTTTTTTCCCACCAGTATAACGGCGATGACTTTTAGAATATCCGGCAGGATAAAGGGTAATACGCAAGCGATAAAGGCGGTTGCCAGACTGGACTTGGTCAGGAAGCTATACATTATCATTCCGCATAGATAATTAACGATGACCCCGCTTGTCACTCCGGCGACCGTACCGATCACCTTACCTGAACGGGCCCCCAGCCCGGCTCCCAGTGCCAACAGCGGAAAGGAGAGGATAAAACCGCCGGTAACACCAAACACCATTCCCAGCCCACCGGAAAAACCGGCTAAAACCGGGACACCAATTGCCGCAAGCAGGACATATAAAGTGGCACAGGCAGCTCCGTTTCGTGGTCCTAAGACCACTCCGGCAAGAGCAATGGCAAAGGTCTGTAAGGTAAAGGGGACATTACTGGGCATCGGGATGGAGATCTGTGCCATCACTGCGATCACGGCGGTAAAAACGCCGATCTGGCATAATTCACGAAGATGATTTTGACTCTTGGTAATAGATTTACTGTTCATAGTGTTTCCTCAATTTTCTTAAGCATTTTAAACCACAAATTTTATTATACATAAAAAAACGCCAATGTCAACCTAATAATAAAAACGGGGTGACATTGGCGTTGCTCATATATTGTCAATTAATAGGCGGGGACCTTTGGCGAGATCAGTACTTCGACCCGACGGTTGCGCTGGCGTCCCTCTTCGGTGTCATTGGTGGTGATCGGGCTATACTCACCATAGCCACTGGCACTGAAATTGGAGGGGCCAAGGGTGGAGTTGTTCATTAATGCTTCCATAAAGTTGGCGGCACGCATAAGACTTAACCGCCAGTTATTGGGGTATTCCGATCCGCTGATAGGCACATTGTCGGTGTGTCCGCTGACGATCACCGAAAGCATTACATCGCTCTCATCCTGTACCCTGGCGATCATCTTGGCAATCTGGATCGCCACATCCTTTTGGGAGTCATTGATTTCCGCACTGCCGGAGGGGAACCAGACATCACTGGTCAGGGTGATCAATAATCCTTCCGGTCGGGATTCGATCCGCATTTCCTCTTCCAGACCGTTAGCGGTCACGTAATTGGAAAATTCCTCCTGCAAAACCGCAGTCAGCTTTGCCACCGTTTCCGCGGGGGTTTCGCCCTCTTCATTTTCCGCGTCGGCTTCTTCGTTAGCCTCTTCATCTGCTTCATCACCGGTTTCAGTGATCGGGAGAGGGTCGCCGGTGATCATGGAAGGGCCGTCATCAATACCGCCGACACCGGGATCGCCGGTTTCCGGCTCCGGCATGATACCGGTATATTCTTCATAAAAAGCCATTTTCATGGCAGTCATTAATTTCTCATCCGCTGTACTGGTGGCAAACAAAACAATAAACAATGCCAGCAGCAGTGTCAAAAGGTCGGCATATGGGATCAGCCATGACTCATCCATATGTTCTTCGTGATCGTGATTTTTTT
The DNA here is from genome assembly GCA_031285465.1 of Lachnospiraceae bacterium. Classification (GTDB taxonomy): domain Bacteria; phylum Bacillota; class Clostridia; order Lachnospirales; family Lachnospiraceae; genus UBA935. The sequence goes on along the minus strand of JAITWD010000229.1, from coordinate 1,144 downwards.
TCAAATTAGTGACCTCCGCTGTTATTATTCTCGCGATATTCAACCATTTCCTTGGTGGTCAGATAGGAAAGAAGATAGTCTTCAACCACGCTGGGAGAAAGATTTTGCTGCAGCAGTAATACCCCTTCCGCGATCATCCGCTTGGAATGGATCTCGTGGGCATTCATCCGTTTGAGACGGTTAGAAAAGGGATTCCATAGAACATAACCGGTAAAGATACCGTAGATGGTAGCCATGAAAGCGCCGGCAATCGCATGGGCGAGCATCTCGGTGTCATCCATAAAGCCCATAGCGGCGATCAATCCAACCACGGCGCCCAACACACCAAGGGTCGGGGCATAGGAACCGGCCTGACTGAAGATACCGGCGAGACCTTTATGGCGGCTATCAATATTATCAATCTCGGTTTCCAGCGCCTGCTTGACAAAATCGGCATCCTGACCGGCCATCAGCCAGCCCATCGACCATTTGAAAAAGGGGTCTTCGATCTTGGATATTTTATCCTCCAGCGACAGCAACCCTTCGACATGGGCCATTTGGGCGTAATTGACAAATTGCTTGATCAGGGCAGTGTTATCCTCTTCCTTTCGCCCAATGAGCGCCAGCTTGAACAGGGAACCGAGTTTGGTGATATCCTTCTTGGGGGTGGCATTCAAAACGGCGCCGGCGGTACCGACCAGAATAATTAATAAAGCGGCCGCATTCCATAGGGCACTTAAGGGTACGCCCTTCAAAACCATGCCGCTCAGCAGTCCGACGACGGCAACAACAATACCGATAATTGTTGTAATATCCATGTTTAATCCCTCTCACGATGTATCGGTTTTATTTTCTCTTGCCCCATAGTGGCGCGATGAGGACCGATACAAGATATATATATGGAGAAACGCTGATTTAATCAGCATTTTCTTGGCAATATCTTTGGAGTACATCTGATTTGACACTAATAGATTGTATTATGAAAATCGGTGAGTGTCAATAAAGTGCGGGGCTGTTATTATTGGTAAAAAAGGAAAAAAAAGGTGCGATTGGAAAGGTTTATTGTTCGAATATTGGTTTGATGCCAACCTCTCCGCTTGAAAGGGTTATTATTTCGCCATTGCTTTTTTCCACAATCAACCGTCCGGTTTCGTCAATATCTAGT
>JAITWD010000228.1 GCA_031285465.1 Lachnospiraceae bacterium | reverse complement strand
AATGCGGAAGATGGGACTTGAACCCACACGAGCGCATTGCCCACAAGATCCTTAGTCTTGCTCGTCTGCCAGTTCCGACACTTCCGCTTATTGTGCCACGAATAGGATAATACCATTTTGATCGGTAAAAGTCAATATATAATTTGAAATTAATGACCATACGATCATATATAATTAAAAATTAATGGTCATTCTTACACAAAACTAATGATCGCCTGCTTTGGGGCCTCGGTTTCTAAAACCGTGATCGCATGTAACACCGGTCCCTCCCCCTTATAATCTTCCCAATACTGTTTTGTTATCGTCGCAGTCACCTCAACCCATGTCCGCTCGGTCAGTTGATGTGCCTGATCGTATTCACAGGCAAATCCCAAAAAAGCCATATCGTCAGCACAACAGGTCATTGCCATCCGTCCGGGGACAAAATATTCCTTAGGAAAGTCATCCGGCTTCAGTACCTGCGCTTTGAAGACCAGCTTTTTATCCAGATAGCGATCAATGTGATCCAGTGAATCAAGATACCAAATCCCATAACCACGGTCATCCAGGATCAGGGTTTCTTCCTCCAGATTGTAGGGCAGATCCTCGGCGAACAGTTCATCGATTTCCCCATTTTCATCCTCAAAGATAATCTCTGCCGTTTGATTGATCGCCTTGACGTTTCGTTTGTATAGATGCAGATCCTCTATCCCATCCGCACGATTAAACATTATCAATTCTGATTTGCGCAACATTTCCGCCAATAAGGATTTCATATTGGTAAAATACATCGGAAAGGTTGAGGCATCAATGATCGTAATCTGTTGCTCCACCTTCCAATGCCACGGAAGGCGAACCGTTTTACCGTTCCACATTCCATTATACTCAATTACGATCCGCTCCGGCTGATACTTCTTTTCCAACTCCATCAAATATGTGGGATTAAAATCTTCTTCCCGCTCGATCAGTACCTGTTTGGTTCGCGCCTGCTTTAGCAGTGACTCATCATACTCAACCTCTCCCTCCTCACAAAGGATCAAAAGGGTACTGCCCTTTATCCGGAAATAGGGTTGCGCCAGGGTATACTGGATAAATTCTGTTTTTCCGCTCTCCAAAAAACCATTAATAAAGTATACCGGTTTCATGCCCTACCTTCCTTTCGCCACAGTGCTTTCAAAGCATCGGTCTTAAGACCGGCACCGATCACACATATCTTCCCCGTTATATCAGCACTCCCAGAACGAACATTAGCTTCGCCCGGAACATAATCGAAATGGATCCATTCGGCATCTCCTGATGCAACCATCCCCTTGGCGCGTAACACCGTTCCAAACCGTGCTTCATCGCTCAACTGTGCTAAAATATCCTCTACCTCCGCTTTGCCATACATCATCGGCGTCTCCACCCCAAAGACATCACAGACCTCCTCCGCAGGATGGTGCTCACCATGCCCGTGACATCCGCCGCCATGACCCTGTCCATCATGCCCGTGACATCCGTCACCATGATCATGTCCATCATGCCCGTGACATCCGCCGCCATGACCCTGTCCACCATGTCCGTGACATCCGCCGCCATGACCATGACCATCATGCCCGTGACATCCACCGCCATGACCATGTCCATCATGCCCGTGACATCCGTCACTATGATCATGACCAGCATGTCCGTGACATCCGTCACTATGATCATGACCATCATGTCCATGACATCCGTCACCATGATCATGTCCGCAACAGCATGCCGCTTTATCGCCATGATGGTCCAATCGTCTTCGTTCCACGATTATCTGATCCAATATTTCCTGCTTAAGGTCGGTCGACTTTTCCATTGCCGCTAAGATGATCTGACCCTCCAGATCCTCCCATGGTGTTGTTATGATAACCGCCTTTTGGTTGTAGCCACGCAGCATTTCAACACACTCTAATAGTCTTGCCTCACCGATCTTATCGGTTCGACTTAAAATGATCGTCTCTGCATGACCTACCTGATCAATGAAAAACTCACCAAAATTTTTAAGGTACATCCGACACTTGGCTGCATCCACTACCGTTACTAAACTGTTAAGAGTGGCCTCGGGCTGGCTCGTGGAAACACCTGCCGATCGACCTTTTTTTTCACCTTCGGCCCGAATGCCGGTTACCCCTTCAACCGCTTTGATAACGTCTGAAAGCTTACCAACTCCCGAAGGCTCGATCAATATCCGCTCCGGCGTATAGGTGTTCATAACCTCCCGCAGCGATGTTTCAAAATCGCCTACTAAGGAGCAACAAATACATCCCGAATTCATTTCCATGATTTCAATACCGGCTTCCTGTAAAAAACCTCCATCAATGCCAATTTCACCAAACTCATTTTCTATCAAAACCACCCGCTCATCCTTCAATGACTCACTCAACAATTTCTTGATCAAGGTGGTTTTTCCGGCTCCTAAAAAACCGGAAATAATATCAATTTTAATCATTGTCTTCTCCAATCGTGCAACCGTTTCAAATAAACTTAGCTTTGCGGATAACCCATACTCACTTTAACTGAACCGTTATTTCACTAACCAATTATAATAATATTTCCCGCCAAAGTCAAATGGATGCGATGGTTTGTTCGCCAACCGATGCGATGGTTTGCTCACCGAACGAGTATATTTTTACCGCCTGTTCCAGTACACCCGCCAACCGGTTCATGCCGGCCGCATCATTATGGATCCGGTCACACTCCCGATTTATTTTAGTCGTCAGCAACCATGAATTATCGGACACTCCTATTTGTAACGATGTCCGCAATTGAACGGCAACGGCTTTCACTTCTAACGCCACACTATCCAGTTGAGCGGCAATGCGCATCAATGCCCCCGCCTGATTTAATAAACCGGATAGATTAACGGCAAAAACGCAGCCGTTTTGCCCCCCTTTCCCGATTATCGAGTCAATAAGTTCCTCTCCTTCGGTCGAGTTAATAAGGGTGGCAAAAACGGTCGGCAGACCGGTCATCAAAAGATGCCACAGATCGGTCAGTGTAACCTTTTCCCCGTTAATCCCACTTTTTTGTTCGCCGCCTAACTCCATTATCTGCATGATCGCCGCCGCACAACCGGCACGCTCCTCAAGTGGCATTGCCATAACTCTGGTTGACAATTCCGTCGCCAATCTGCCCCATTCCTTCTGACCACTGACTACGCGATTGCTTGCACCGCCGAAGACGATAGCACCTTGCCCATCACGTGATGCAAACAGATATTTGATGTCATGATAACCGGCTACATTTCCTCTTTCCACCGGGGTATGCAGAAAACGGATCTGCTCCCTGGGAATGATCGTATTACCTAAACCACTGATAAAATCATTCTCACCATTGATTCCATATAGCTTGCCCGTTCTGGTCTGGTATTCCGCCACCCCCAAGCCTTGTTGCCATCGCACTACCGCTTCATTGGAGAACCCCTGCCCATCTACCGAAATACACCGGTCGATCAAAGCTGCATAGCGGGCATCACTTTCCATCGTTACAAACTGAGCCTTATTGCCCCCCTTCGAATGGCCGGTAATAATAATGCGCTGTGCCTCGGTGAATCCCCCCTGCTCCATCGCCTGCTCAAAATAAGTAAGTGCCCGCTCTTGCTGGATGGTCGTTTCCATGGTTAGGCCGCGACCATTATCCAGCCATTCACCATCTCCGGTCCCCCGATAGACCACGTAAATGGTGCCGGCTCCTGGCTCTTGAAAAAGACATGCACTTGTCCCGCTGTCAAAACCCATATTCACGCTCTGTATGCCAATCGTCAACTCCCCAAAACCGGGATTTTCTGCTACGGCTGCCTCAAGGATCGCATATTCTTCATAATACGCCCCCGCCCTTTGATAGTCCTGCTGATGGGATAAATCCAACAGGATATCGCTTAGTTTTTGCCCTTCAGCCGCATCATAATAGTTTAGATACATGAATGTATCAAGCAGCAGACTGGTTTCTGACTCTGATAAATTATTAGTCATAAAATAATATTAGACGCCACGACATTGCCAGCTTCTATATTAGCTGCCTCAGCCGCTTGATATTGCCGGGCCATTTCCTGAAGCTCATCCACATGCTCTTTGATCATTCGTTGCAGTCGATCCATATCATTTCGCAAAGACCCAAAGCGGTTGCCATACATTGTTGCCGCTTCGCCCTGCCACACCCCCTTAAGAGCGTTTACCGATTGCATCATTTCTTCTGACAGACTCCGGATGACATTGCCGACAGCACTAAATTCCGCCGACGCTTCAATTAATCTTTCCGGTGTTACCTTTAATATGCCTTCCATACTCGATCTCCTCCGCTACCATCCTCTACTATTATCCACTATAAGTTCCTCTTCTCTAAGGAAACACTGATTAAATCAGTATTTCCTTAGACGCTCCGCGGGATGCGCACGGATTTGCAGCGGAAACTGGCACTTCGTGCCGCAAATCCGGCGCGGGAAACGATTTTATAAGCGTTTCCCTAATAATTCCGTGAAGTTATAATTTCTACATTCCGTTGCTCCACCTGCTCATATTTAGTGGCAATCTGATGAAGTGCCTGAACGTATTTTCCAATCAGCCGATAAAATTCTTCCATTTGTTCCCTGTCTCTTAAGAAGGCATCACGAAAGCTTTCTTTTGCCTGCCCTTCCCACATCGCTCCCAAGCTCTGTTCCTTGGCCGCTAATACTGTAATCTGATTTTTATACCGGTGATTTAGCTGTTGGATCTTTTCTGCTTCGCTTCTTAATTGCCGCGCCGTCACTTGAATCATTCCCATGATTTCACCTCCACCTTGATCGCGCCATCATAGCTGTTTGCTGCTCAACCAAATATATCTGCCGCGCCGTCCGCTCCGCTACCCTGGCTGTATCGGCCAATACTGCCGTCCCTTCCTTTAACCGTCTATATATGTACTGACCTTTATTGAGCAATACCGTTGCCGGCACGCCTTCCCAGCTTTGTGCTATTTGCCTGAGTGTCATGCCCAGATCATTGTCGGTTATCCGTTCCAGGCGATGCGCTATCTCGGACAATGTTCTTGCCGCCTCCATACTTTCCCGAAAATTGACCGCTATTTCGCCTTCTCCTCCCGCTCTGATCGGATTGGTCCTTATTTGACTATTTTTTATTTGACTGTTTTTTATTTGACTGTTTTTCATTTGATCCCCCATGTTTTTCCGACCATCGTGTTGGTTCAGGCATACGGTCCGCCAGTGCCTCGGCGATCGCCATATTATCCGACTCGGTTTGTTCATAACCGACCGCTATCTTAATCAACTCCATCGATCGTTCCCTGATCAGAATCGTCAATGCCACCGCACGGTCCAGTTCGGTTATAGTATAATTTTGATAAATTTGTGCCCCCTTTCCCTGCCAATACCCTGCCATCCTGGTTACCGTTTCCCTTACCGCTCTAAGCTCCTTCTCTAATTCCTCACATTCATACTGCCATCGGTCAGCCATCGTCTTTAACCGCTGCGGTATAACTGCAAATTCAGTCCCCACCGATATAGCCCTCCTTTAATCCATCACTAAAGCTACCACGCCCTTAAAATCTATCACTAAAGCTACCACTCCCTTAATACCCATGCACTTTACAGACTATGCCAGACAAGTCATGACCTACTTTTAAACCACCAGGGCACCGTCTTTCAAATGCCGGAACTAATTATGATTGCATATTTCACATGCGTAATGACTCGATTGCTTCCAGTATCCGTCGCTCCTCCTCCCCATACAGTTCACATATTTTCTCTAATTGCGCACAGCTTCGTTCCAAACACCGTCGCTTAGCAACCAAATCATCCCAATCCTGCAATGCCACTTTTGAGAATACCTCCTTGGCTTCTCCTGCCCAAAAAACCTCAATATTGGCAATAAGTACCTCTAACTGCTCAAGATGTTGATAAATTTCCGAGATATTATGTCCTAATGCGTTCAAGTCCTGCTCCATCATCGTAGTATTAGTCCTAATACTCCATTCACCCACTTACCAATCGGTCCTCCTTTATATCAATAATAGTTCCGCTCCGCTTGCAATTCCCTGCTCAGCCAATGACCTGTCCCGATTCAGGATCAGTCCTCCTTCCATTTCACATAGCCATAATTCCTTTACCTCTCCTCTTAAGATACTGTCTTCCTGATCTGTGATAAGCTGAATAAGCTCGCTCAACAAGCTATCCACCCTTTTCTCATCATCCAGGCAAAAGTCAAAGCTTTTACCCAGACTCGGAACGGCAATATCAATCATGATCATTAACCACCGCCTTAAACTCCTGCTCAAACAATGGTATGATTATCTTCTGCGAACCCTCCGTACTTTCCTGCACAATTCTGGCAATACCCGGTCTTAATGGCTTACTCAATTCGGTATAAGATAAGTCCTCGAAGGAAAGAGCCCTGGTCATCACCGCATTTCCACCCAGATGTACTCCTTCTTTACTACTGCAATAAATCTGATAGGCGGGAAAAACTACCAATTCATTTTCCATCTCATGATTCCAGGCTGCAAACCAGTAAATACCTAACGGCTGATCATCTCCCCAGATATTCTCG
>JAITWD010000186.1 GCA_031285465.1 Lachnospiraceae bacterium | reverse complement strand
GGATAATACAATTTATGAGTGATAGGGTATTGTGGTTTAAGCGTGGATTTAAGGATGGTTTTCCCATATTTCTCGGGTATTTGGCGGTATCCTTTACGCTGGGTATTGCGGCGAAAAGGGTAGGGATGACCCCTTTTCAGGCGACCCTTATGTCGGTGACCAATTATACATCGGCGGGACAGTTTGCCGCGATCGGACTGATCGGGGCAGGGGGGTCTTATCTGGAGTTGGCGATCACCCAGCTGGTGGTCAATATCCGTTATTTTTTGATGTCCTGTGCCCTGACGACAAAGCTGCCGACGGGCCTTCCTTTTTATCATCGTCTCTTTCTGGCGGGTACGATCACCGATGAAGTTTTCGGTCTGTCGGCGGCAGCAGAGGGGCGGCTGTCCCCTTTTTATTCTTACGGAGCGATGGCATTTGCCGCACTGGGTTGGGGGGGCGGAACCCTGCTGGGGATCGTTACCGGCAATGCGCTGCCCGATCGACTGCTACGTGCCTTCGGTGTGGCATTGTATGGTATGTTTATCGCCATCATCATCCCTAAAGCCAAAGAGAGTAAGGTTTTTGCCGGGATAATCACCCTTTCGATGGTGGCGAGCCTGTTGTTTGCCGTCCTTCCCTTACTAAAAGAAATTTCCGCCGGTTTCCGGACCATTCTACTTACTGTGATGATCGCCGGAGTTGCCGCGCGTTTATTCCCGATAGAAGGGGCAAAACAGGAGTCGGAGGAGCCGACCGATAGATAAGGAGTTTATCATGTCCGATGTAAAGATTTATTTGTACATATTAGTAATGGCAGCGGTAACCTATGCGATCCGTGCATTGCCCCTGACCCTATTTCGCAAAGAAATAAAGAATGTTACCATTCGTTCCTTTCTATACTATGTTCCGTATGTTACGCTGGCGGTCATGACCTTTCCGGCAATCCTGACTGCAACCGGCAGCATGTGGTCGGGAGGGGCAGGCTTCATTGCGGCAGTATTGATCGCCCTGCGGCGGGGCAGCCTTTTTCAGGTTTCGGCAGGGGCGTGTATTGTGGTCTTTGTGTGTGAATGGTTGATGGGGTTCGCAGGGTAGGGGAAGCTACCGGCCTCCCCAAAATGTAGAACAGCGTTGCAACACTGATGGTTTGAGCGATATTATATTGACATAATTGGACTTTCACAGTAAGATATAAACATGAAGGGTGCTACCGATAGACGGTCACCTTGGTTTACTGGTTAAAAAGCAACCTAATTTCCTTGGTGTGGAGGACGGTTGCTTTTTTGCTGTTCATTACTTGCTGTCGATCGTAAGATACTGATAATGGTAACGATAATACTAATTATCGTCACCACAATACCTATAATGCCGACAACGATCCCAAACATACTAAAGCAATCACCTTTCGTTTTATTTTCCATATGTACCCACCTCCCCCACAAAAAAAGAGCCGGATTTCATATGAGTATGAAATCCGGCTCTTAAAGGGGAGGATAAGTATTCAATTTATCGGGTGTACAGTTTTGTTTCTTTAATCAAAGGAGGGGGATCCATTGATTAATCATAGTATGGTCGGTTGAGCGATGGTTTATACACCCAACTGAAAAAAATTTACATTTTTCCGTAAATGATATATACTTGTGGCAGGAAAGACAAATACCCTGGAACCAGCAGAGGGAATAAATAGCGAAGGTGGTAGTGAAAATGGCATTACTTAAGAAATGGCGTGATATGGCCTATTCAGAAACGACCGATAAGGGATCGTTGCAAAGATTATGGGCGGCTTACTTTGAACAGGAGAAGGTGGTTTACGCCCGTTTGCTTAAAGAACCCGATCGGGTATTTGGTGGAACGGTGAAGGAATTGGCGGAAGAATTTGGGCTGGATATAATGACGATGACCGGTTTTCTTGACGGGATCAATGATAGCTTAAAGACTCCTAACCCCATCGATGAGATGGAGGAGGATACCGCAGTTTCACTGGATTTTGATCGTGAAACCCTCTATAAGAATATGGTTGCCGCCGGTGCGGATTGGTTATATGAACTGCCGGAATGGAATGATATCTTAGATCAGGAACAGCAAAAAGCCCTTTACCGTGAGCAGAAAAGTTCAGCTACGGTGGTTAAGGCAGAAAAGGTCTATCCCAATGATCCTTGTCCCTGTGGTAGTGGACGCAAATATAAAAAATGCTGTGGCAAAGCATAAAAGACAATATTGGCACCGATTGTAAGCAAGAAAATGCAAATAATGCCAAGACTTTCATTGGTTTTAGTACAAGAGATGTTTTATACTTAGACTTAAAGTGAACATTTTTGGAGGATAAAGTAGATGCAGTATGGACATTTTGACAACGAAAAGCGCGAATATGTAATCGATCGGATCGATTTGCCCAGTTCATGGACAAACTATCTGGGAGTGGAGGAAACCTGTGCGGTCCTTAATCACACGGCCGGCGGTTATATGTTCCATCAGACTCCGGAATATCACCGGATTACCCGTTTTCGCGGTAATGGCGTGCCGATGGATCGGCCGGGTCATTACGTGTATATCCGTGATAATGAGAAGGCGGATTATTTCAGTGTTTCCTGGCAACCGGTTGGTAAACCGCTGGATCAGGCCAAATATACCTGCCGTCACGGAATGTCATATACAGTGTATGAATGTGAATATGACGGTTTAAAGACCGCACAGCGGATGACCATTCCGCTTGGTGAAGCGGTGGAGCTATGGGATGTCACCATTAAGAACGATAGCGATAAGGTGCGCGATCTGAGTGTTTTCAACTATTGTGAGTTTTCCTTCCATCACATTATGATTGATAACCAGAACTTCCAGATGAGTCTTTATTGTGCCGGTTCCAATTATGATAAGGGAATCATTGAATATGATCTCTTCTATGAAGAGTTCGGTTTCCAATATATGGCGTCTAATTTCACGCCGGACGGCTATGATTGTCTGCGTGATACCTTCCTTGGCCTGTACCACACCGAGAATAATCCGGTTGCGGTTGAGCGTGGAGCTTGCTCCGGTTCGGCTGAGTTGGGTAATAATCACTGTGGCGCATTACAGAAGAACCTGGTTTTACAACCGGGTGAAGAAGCCCGCCTGATCTTTATGCTGGGTGAGGGCCGTCGGTCAGAGGGCGAGCGGATCAAAGCTAAATACAGTGATCTGGCCGCTGTGGATGCAGCATATGAAGAGTTACGTGCTTTCTGGCAGAACAAGTTTGATAAATTACAGATTTCTACCCCTAACGAAGGGATGAATACCCTGATTAATACCTGGACCCTTTACCAATCGGAGATCAATGTTATGTTCTCCCGTTTTGCTTCCTTTATTGAGGTGGGTGGCAGAACCGGGCTGGGTTACCGTGATACAGCACAGGATGCGATGACCATTCCGCATTCCAATCCGGATAAATGTAAGCAACGTATTGAGCAGTTGCTTAACGGTCTGGTTTCAAAGGGCTACGGTCTTCACCTGTTTGATCCGGCATGGTTTGAGCCTAAGGATGATGGCAAGAAGCCGTTCAAATCCCCTACCGTTATTCCGACGATGGGATCGGATAGTTTTGTGCATGGTATCGAAGATGCCTGCTCCGATGATGCCCTTTGGCTGGTAACCTCTATTGTTGAGTTTATCCGTGAGACCGGTGACTTTAGCTTTGCCGATAAGATGATCCCTTACGCCGATGGCGGCATGGGCAGTGTCTATGAGCATATGACCCGGATTTTGGATTTCTCGGCCGAACAGGTTGGCGATACCGGTATCTGTAAGGGACTGCGTGCTGACTGGAATGACTGTCTTAACCTTGGTGGCGGTGAAAGTGCGATGGTATCTTTCCTGCATTACTGGGCGATCCAGCATTTCGTTGAATTGGCGAAGTATCTGGGTAAGACTGCCGATGTGGAGAAGTATACCGCAATGGGCGAAGCGGTCAAAGCAGTTTGCGATGAACAATTATGGGATGGTAAGTGGTATATCCGCGGGATCACCTCTAAAGGTAAGAAGATCGGTGTTCAGGCCGACAAAGAAGGTAAGGTTCATTTGGAATCCAATACCTGGGCAGTACTTTCCGGTGCCGCTTCTTACGATAAAGCAATTAAAGCAATGGACAGTGTTGATGAATACCTGTACACCCCTTATGGGATCATGTTAAATGCACCATCCTATCGGACTCCTGATGAGGATATCGGCTTTATTACCCGCGTATATCCCGGTGTAAAAGAAAACGGAGCGGTGTTCTCACATCCTAATCCGTGGGCATGGGCAGCAGAGTGTATTCTGGGACGTGGCGACCGTGCGATGAAGTTCTACGATGCCCTTTGTCCTTACTTCCAGAATGATAAGATTGAGATCAGAGAGGCAGAGCCCTATTCCTACTGTCAGTTTATTATGGGTACAGAGCATACCGCCCATGGACGTGCCCGTCATCCGTTTATGACCGGATCAGGCGGCTGGTCATACTTTAGTGCCACCCGTTATATGTTGGGGATCCGCCCGGACTTTGATACCCTGGAGATCGATCCTTGTATCCCTGGCGACTGGAAAGGATTCAGTGCTGTCAGAGAATGGCGCGGTGCTAAATATGAGATCACCGTTGAGAATCCGGACGGCGTAATGAAGGGTGTGAAGGAAATCTATCTGGATGGTAACAAAGTGGATGCGATTTCGGCACAGGCAAGCGGATCGACCCATCAGGTCCGGATCGTTATGGGTGCGATTTAAAAAATTGTTGATGAGAATGACGGAGGTAACAAAATGTCAATAAAATTTGGAACCGGCGGTTGGCGTGCGATTATCGGCGATGAATTTACCAAAGCCAATATCCAGCTGCTTGCCAAAGCAGTCAGTAATAAAATGCACGATGAAGGTGTAGCCGGTCAGGGGATGGTAATCGGATATGACCGTCGCTTTCTGGCAAAAGAGGCAATGCAGTGGGCGGCGATGGTTTTTGCCGCTGAAGGCATTGTGACCAAACTGGTCAACAAATCATCACCGACCCCTCTGATCATGTTTTATGTGATGCGCCATGAGCTTCCTTACGGTATGATGATCACTGCCAGCCATAATCCGGCGATTTATAATGGTATTAAGGTGTTTACCGCGGGTGGTCGTGATGCAGACGAAGAATACACCGCTGATATTGAGAAATATATTGATGCGATCAATCCCCAGGATGTTTTGGAGCTGGAATATGAAAAAGGTATCGAGCGCGGTCTGATTCAGGAGATCTATCCGCTTAATGAGTACCTGGATAATATTATTGCAGCGGTCAATATGGCGAAGATCAGGGATGCCGGCTTAAAGGTAGCACTGGATCCGATGTACGGAGTTAGTGAAACCTCATTGACCACGATCCTGCATACGGCCCGTTGTGAAGTGGTAACCATTAATGACCGTCATGACACACTGTTTGGTGGCAAGTTACCGTCACCTTCGGCAGCAACCCTGCGGG
>JAITWD010000177.1 GCA_031285465.1 Lachnospiraceae bacterium | reverse complement strand
TACCTTTTCATCCTTTCTCAACATAAAATTGTTCCATATAGTATAATTTGCCAATAACTTGATTATAGTTTTTATTTGTTAAAATGTCAACGCACATGTTAATTCGTTATTCATGCTATTTAATTGTTTTGAATAGTTCTTCAAAAGCACTGTGCGTGCTTTAAAACCATTGAAATATCACGATTGTATTTGTTTTTGCATTAAAACATATTGGTTAAACTTGTGACGTAATTTATATAATATGTCTATTTGAAACATTTGTTTTTTGTGTAATTATGTTACATGACAGGACTTGTTATTGCAATTGTTTAAAAATCAAATCAAATATCTCAAATGGAAAAACAAGACAAATACCTACCGTTGCCTTTAGATCGGTTTATATAATTTTAGTAAAACAAAGTTCTTATAATAATTTTAATAAAATAAAGTTTTTACAATAATTTTAATACAACAGTTCTTATAATAATTTAATACAACAATATTCATACAAAAAAATGGGTACGAATCACTCGTACCCATTTCAATAAACTTTCAAAAAACTTTCATTAAACTTTCATTTAACACTCTAAAAAACTATTAACCGTTCACACTATTGGATCAACTGATAACTTCCATTAACAATGCTCATTGCCTTAGGTTCCTTATTTACCTCACCGCTGGCGGTCCATGAAAGACCTAAACCGGTCAAACCATCAATAGTAATCTCGGTCATGGCAACCTTCATACCTTCGCAAATTTCAGAAATACTTTGATCATAGGTAACGCCACTGGTTTCAATGGCAGCTTTGATGGCATAAATAGCATCATAAGCATCGGCGGCAAACTGATTAGGCACTTCATTATGACGCGCTTGATATTCGGTTACAAAAGCCTGGATCTTTTCATCATCTTCATCAGCCGCAAAGGGGGTCAGCAGAATCATTCCTTCCGCCAAAGAAGCGTCAAAATTCTCAACATTGGTGAGAATTCCATCGATTCCGTCACAACCAAAAAAGATGGGCGCATAATCCATTCCGTCAGCCTGGGTTAAGATCAGTGCTGCTTCGGTATAGTAAATCGGTAAAAATACTAAGGTAGCACCAGCATCACGTGCTCTTTGCAACTGTACCGAGAAATCGGTCTTGCTATCGGCAGTAAATGCTTCGGAAGCAACTATCTCAAAATCCTGATTGGCAGCTTCTTCAGTGAATTTCTCATAAATACCCGATGAATAGGGATCAGAGCTGTCATAAATAACCGCCACCTTGCTGACATTGGTTCCATCGGCCGACTGGATTCCCTGCTGACCGATGTATTGTGCGGCACCGACACCCTGGTTAGGATCGGAAAAACATACCTGAAAAACATTATCATTATCGGTAACAACATCAATCGCTGATGCTGACGGGGTAATCTGGAACATGTTATCGGCTTCGGTCAGATCGATAACCGAAATACAGGCACCGCTGGTCACCGTTCCCATAAGGATGTTCATCCCCCAGTCCTTTAAAGTATTGTAAGCATTAACTGCTTTTTCGGCATCGGCTTCATCATCCTGCATATTAAACTGGATTTCTAAACCATTGATACCACCGGCTGCATTGATCTCATCAACTGCGATCTGTGCGCCATTTTGTACCCCCAGACCATAGGCGGCATTGGGTCCCGATATCGGACCGATCCCACCGATCATAAAGGTTTCGGCTTTGGTTGCACCACATCCGGCAATTACGGTCATTGATAAGATCACCATTAAGGCCAGTGCAACAATTTTGGTAATTTTTCTCATAATCTCTCCTCCGCTTTTACAAACGTTTTTATAAAGATATTTACACTTAATCTTTATAAGTATACTTTATAAAGATACTTTTATAGATATTACACGGAAAGTGGTGTTTTGTCAACTTTTTTCGCTGTTTTAATGGTTTTACCTATTGTTTTGCTGGTTTTATGTAAGATTACGGAGGATATAACCGGCTCTTGGGATGCTTTTACTATCTTTTAGGCAGTTTTGATAAAATATGGTTGGATAAAAAGCTATGGACAGGTAAGAATAAACCGAAAACATTTTTTAGTTTTCACGAGCTTTTATGCGATTGGAGGTATCATCATGAATAACAAAGCATTGGACTGTGTCGCATTGACAATTGCCATTATAGGTGCTTTAAACTGGGGATTAGTCGGTATATTCGGCTTTGACCTTGTATCCTTCGTTTTTGGTAATATGACCTGGATATCCCGGATAATCTATGCGTTAGTGGGTATCAGTGGTATTTACCTTTTTACCTTTTATATGTACGCGGGGGGAACCGACCGTATCAGGGATTAGCATATCCAGCGGGGCAATTAAATGTAGACCATGCAAGTGTAACTAACTGCAGAAAAAAGCGTGAAGATGATCTTCACGCTTTTTTCTGATTTATTCTTTTTTTGATCATTCATTTATTCTTTTGCCCACTACTCTTTTATCCTTTATTAACGATATTTTGTATCCAGTATCCTTTTTTTAAAAGATATGTCCCTAAAAAGCATTTTAGCAGTTCGGCCGATTGACAGATAATGTAGATGGTTAAAATCGGTAAACCGGTAAAACGACACAGGCAGTAGGCAAGGGGAATGCTGACACACCAGGCAAAGCCACTGTCAAAAATGAAGGTGATCATGGTTTTGCCACCGGCCCTTAAGGTAAAGTAGGCGGAATGCAAAAAGGCATGGATGGGCAGATAAACGGCTGAAACCAGCATGAACTGTGTTGCCAGACCACGAATTTCACCGGTCGTATTGTAGCTTTGTGGGAAAAATGGGGCACATAATGCCAGCAAAATCCCCATAAAGATACAACTGGCTACCGAAAAGGCGATCAGCTTCCATGCCGTTTCCCTGGCTTCGGTCAATTTATTGGCCCCCAGCTGTTGACCGATAATAATAGCAACCGCGCCACCTAAAGCAATAAAGGCAATATTAAAAACATTGGTAATGGTGTTGCTGATATTAAAGCCGGCGATCACCGCCAGACCTCTTTGCGAATAACACTGCATAAGAATAGCCTGCGCCGATGCCCAAAATACCTCGTTAAGCATCAGTGGACTACCTTTAATAAAAACATTGCGGATCAAATCGCCCGGAATGGAAAAATGTCGGTAAGCACCCACAATAAACCGATTTTTAACGGCATTTCGATGGGTCCAGATGATGATGATCGCCATTTCCACAAAACGGGCAATCACGGTGGCAATGGCGGCACCCACCACTCCCAGCGCAGGGAAACCCAGCTTGCCAAAAATCAACAGGTAATTGAGGATCAGATTGACCAGCACGGCACAAATGCCCGCTTTCATGGGCAGAACCGTTTCACCGGTTTCCCGCAACGTTCCTGAATAGGACTGTTCGATGGCAAAGGGGATCATGCCGATCAGCATGATCAGCAAATATTGCCGGGCATATTCTGCCGTCCGTAATTTTGCCACCGGATCATCGCCGCTAAGGTAGAGATTGATCAGAGGATCACCCATCAAGACAAAGATGGCGATAGCGACCACCGAAATAAAGCCACAGATGATCAATTTTAACCGAAAGGTATTGCGCACCCCTTGATGATCACCGTAACCAAAAAATTGCGCACCAAAAATACCTGCACCGGAGATACCTCCGAAAATGCAGATATTAAAAACAAAGATCAGTTGATTAACGATGGCTACACCCGACATCGGTTCGGTCCCGACCTGCCCGACCATGATGTTGTCCAGCAGACTGACAAAATTGGTGATGCCGCTTTGGATCATGATCGGAATGGAGATAGCCAAAACCTTTTTATAAAAGTGCCGGTCACCGACCAGCTTATGCATTATATTTTTCATTACAGCCTATTCGTTAAATGTCGTCGTGCTATCTTTGCCGTCCCGCCAAATCCTTTCCAGATTGTAGAAAAGTCGGTTTTCTTTATCAAAAACATGAACGATAATATCACCAAAATCCAGTAATATCCAGTTGCCGGTTTCATAACCTTCAATATGCTTGACGGCATAGCCACTGCGGCCCAATAATTGCTCCACCTCATCACTCATACTTTGAAGCTGATTACGGTTATTGCCGCTTGCAAGGATAAAATAATCGCCCAGCACCGACACATTGCTGATATCAATGATCCGTATGTCCTCGCCTTTTTTATTGTCCAACGCTTCGAGAGCCAGCTTTGCCATTGTCTTTGAAATCGATTCACTCATTGGTTAAACTCCTTGTTATTATTTTGATCATAATTTTTGTAAAATTCGTAGGTTTTGCGGGTCATCGGATCAATATCCCCCCCCAGCGAATCAAGATATACCAGCATGTCCTCTAAAATAATTAGTAGTGCCTTATCAAGATCACGAAAGGCCTCCTGACGGATAGCCGTTAGACGGGGGGCCTGGGTTCGACCCGGTTCAATGTAATCGGCTATGTAGATGATCTTTTCAAGCTGTGACATATTGGGACGACCGGTAGTGTGGTTCAGGATGGCACGGACAATATCATCATCATTCACCTTGTACTTATGCATGGCAATATAACTGCCCACCTTGGCATGCAGCAGAAAGGGATTTTTACGTTCAATTTCATTTATTTCAATGTTATGTTTTTCACAAATGGCTATTTTTTTATCATTATCAATACATTTCGCACAGTCATGTAAAAGACCGGCAATTTGAGCCCGCTTGGTATCGCCACTATGGCACATGGCTAATGCCGCCGCTGTATAGGTTACCCCCAGGGTGTGTTCAAAGCGTTTCTGGTCCAATTTTTTTTCGAGAAATCGTCTAAGCTTGGAAATATCAGTTTTTATCATAACGGCTCCTTATGAACGAAACATATTTTCAGACTGATAGTAACTACTTAGTAGCTTCATAGTTACGAATGATAAAATATCCTGTGCACTAAATATTTATAATGCATAACTAAATAACAAGTATGCTAGCGATAAAGCTTGTGCTCATTAATGTAATGGGTGACCGCTTCCGGCACCATATCCCCGATCGGGCGTCCTGCCTTTATCCGCGCCCTGATGGTGCTGGACGAAAGTTCAATCGCCTTTATCGGCAAAGCAATAATGTCGGCATGATATTTTTCCTTAAGATAGGCGGTCTGCGCTTTCATCGCTTCGGTAAAATGAACGGAGGGCTCTTTTACTACTTCGGCATGATCAGCGGATGCCCCTCCTATGTCTTTGTTCTCCTCAAAATCTCTGACAGCAACGGCGATTTTGGCACCGGCAAAGATCCGCGCCGGTTCCGACCAGTTATCCATCATCAAAAGGGTGTCGGCACCAATAATAAAATACAATTCCGCTTGTGGATAGGTTGAACGTAGCTCGTCGATCGTATCGGCGGTATAGGTATTACCGCCGCGGCGGATTTCCATATCCGAAACGGTAAAGTGAGGGTAGTCTCGTGCCGCTAACCGGGTCATTGCCAATCGGTGTTCCGCCGAAGCGCTTGCCACCGACTTCATGTATGAATGGCCGCTGGGCATCAGGAGGACCTCGTCTAAGTCAAGGTATTCACGGGCACTTTCAGCAATCATCAAATGACCATAGTGGATGGGATTAAAGGTTCCGCCTAAAAAGCCGACTTTCTTTGTTTTATCCATAAACACCTCGCAAATAAGTGCTGAGAATTATAAAGGCAAAAATATTTTCTTGTGGTCTTTATTTTCTTTATACAAAACGATTTTTTTGCCGATCACCTGTACCACCTGCGAATGGGTACGGTCGGCCAGCATTTCGGCAATGGCCACCGGTGAATCAAGACAATTTTTCAAAACCGAAATCTTTATCAATTCCCGGTTATTAAAGGCCTCTGCCACCGAATCGGTCACTTCGGGGGTAAGGCTCGCCTTTCCGATCTGAACAATTGGTTCAAGCGTTGCGGCTAACCCTTTTAAATATGCTCGTTGTTTACTGGTCATCATGTGCCTCCAAACTCCTCTTAGTATATATCACTTATAGTATTCAAATGAAAGGCCGTACATCCGCACAGTATCTTTTTCCTGAATACCCAGCCGTTCTAATTCTGCCAGGATACCACTTTGTTTAAGAAACCGTTGAAAGAAGACAAAACCTTTCTCCGCTTCTAAATTGGTATAGCCCAGCATCTTTTCGATCCGTGGTCCCTCAACAACATATTCCTTTGTTGCTTCGTTAAACACCACCGTGTAGGGCTCGTCCGACTCAAGCAGGATATCTTCAGGGAAGTACTCCGGCGCAAAAACAAATGGTTCATCGGTTAGCGCATCAAGCAGGTGACGAACGTGATACAGCAATTCATTTATGCCCTGACCACTGACCGCCGAAATGGGAAACACCTTATATCCCACCGGCTCAAAAGCTCGCCTTATTTGCTCGATCGGATCGCTTTTTACCGTACCATCTTCACCGGCGACCGCTTCATTTAGGTCAGCTTGGTTGCTTAGGTCGGTTTCGCTTAAATCCGCTTCATTCAGGTCGGCTCCGCTTGTATCATAAATAAATAAATCGGTTTTATTAGCGGCAATGACCTGCGGCAACTGGGCTAAACGCGGATCATAG
>JAITWD010000161.1 GCA_031285465.1 Lachnospiraceae bacterium | reverse complement strand
GATCATTTTTGATGGTGATAAGGTGTTGATCAAGCAAACCGGCGAGTTATTTTCTTTTCCGGGTTACCATCAATTGAACCTGCCGATTGGCCGTTTTTTTTATTTGTTCATGATTTCGGATCAAAAATATTTTTTGTATCAGTCTTTATCCGGCGATGGGTTATCAGATATAGCAGAAAAAGGTTATGAATACCAGCCGATCATAGTGTTTCGGGAGTTGCAGCCACGACATAGGGCCTTTGCACTGATAACGGCCTATCAGATCAATCGATGGTATTTTGACAATCGTTTTTGTGGTCGCTGCGCTCAAACAATGGAAACCGACGCAAAAGAACGCTTGTTACGTTGTCCGAAGTGTGGTAATCTGGTTTATCCACGCATATCACCGGCGGTTATTGTCGGTATTGTAGATCATGATCGAATATTACTTACCCGTTATGCCGGGCGTGAATATAACCGTTATGCTTTAGTTGCCGGTTTTACTGAAATTGGTGAAACCCTTGAGCAGACAGTGGCGCGGGAGGTGGCGGAAGAGGTCGGTTTAAAGATAAAAAATATCCGGTATTATAAAAGTCAGCCGTGGTCACTATCGGGTACATTGCTTTCCGGATTTTTTGCCGATTTGGATGGAAGCGATGAAATCCTCCTTGATGAAACCGAACTGGCTGAAGCTGTGTGGTTCCGGCGAGATGCGGTGCCGGTCAAGGATGATGGTATTAGCTTGACACGCGATATGATCCAGGCCTTTTGCGATGGTCTGGACCGGACGGTAAAGTTTTGATATAGACAAAGATTTTTATAAAAGCACAATATTTTTATAAAACTTAGGATTTTGATATCAAGAGAGGAGTTTTGTAAGGAATGTTACTTTTTTTTGAACCGGTCGAGAAGCCGATGGTTTGGGGTTCCGAGAGCTGGACGATCGGTGCTCATGCTCATGGTGATTGCAAGATAAAGGAGGGGGATTTTGCCGGTTTGACGCTTTCACAGCTTTGGAGGCAACAGCCGGAACTGTTCGGTCATCTTGATGAGGAGGAGTTTCCATTGCTTATTAAGTTGATCGAAACCAAAGAAGATCTTAGTTTACAGGTGCATCCGGATGATGATTATGTGGTGTCCAATGGGGAGGGTATGCGAGGTAAAGCAGAATGCTGGTATATATTAGAGTGTGCTGAAGATGCGACGATCATTCTGGGGCATAATGCCATCAATCGGGAACAATTGACCGACATGGTAATGGCTGGTCGGTGGAATGAATTAATCCGCGAAATCCCCATCCACCCCGGCGATTTTATCCAACTTGATCCGGGTACGATCCACTCGATCAAAGGCGGGATCAGGCTACTGGAAACGCAACAGAATTGCGATATTACATATCGTATTTTTGATTTTAACCGTGCATCCGCGGGGCAGCAGCGCGAGTTGCATATCCGCCAGGGTTTGGATGTTATTACCGTTCCGTCAAGAGAAGATACGGTTATACAGGCACGACAAAACAATGCTAATGTCCGACACAAACTATATGACGGCGCATATTATATCATATGGGAGATGGAGGTAGCAGGACAAGCAGTTATTGACCGTGATCAATCCTTTCTGATCATCTGTGTAATTGAGGGAGAAGGTCGGATCGGGACCCGTCCGATCGGTATCGGTGATCATTTTATTTTAACCAATGGATGCGACCCAATTATACTGGCGGGTAACATGAAATTGATCATGTCAGCTCCTCCGTTGAAAGAACGGAAGGTAACTTTTTAATTATTTGGAGGTTTTTATGATCGCACAAAAATATAAAAAAATGCTGCAAGGAAAATCGGTTATTCGTCAGTTATCGGAGTTTGCCAATGAGAGAGGACGGGAAATCGGTTATGAGAATGTTTTTGATTATAGCCTGGGCAACCCGTCGGTTCCAGCTCCGCCACAATTTACAGAGGTGATGATCGATCTTCTTAAGGAAAAAAGTCCGGTTGAGCTTCATGGCTATAGTCCCAGCCTTGGAATATCTTCGGTTCGGGAAAAAATTGCCCAATCATTAAACCGGCGCTTTAACATGAATTATAAGACTGATCATATATTTATGACCTCCGGCGCGGCCGGTGCGGTTGCTCATGCCGTGCGCTGTGTCACCGAGCCGGGTGATGAGGTGGTGACCTTTGCTCCTTTTTTTCCCGAATATCACCCTTACATTGATCTTACAGGGGCAACACTCAAGGTAATCCCAGCCGATACAACGGCCTTCCAGATTAACTTTAACCTATTTGAGGAGGCACTGGGGCCGAAGGTAATGGCGGTATTGATCAATACCCCCAATAATCCTTCCGGTGTGGTATACACGGCCGAAACACTGAAACAATTAGCCGACCTTTTGCGTGCCAAAGAAAAGGAATATGGTCATGATATTTTCCTGATCTCCGATGAACCCTATCGGGAAATTGTTTATGCTGATGTTATTGCGCCGTATGTCTCCTCATTTTATGATCATTCCATATCCTGTTATTCTTTTTCCAAGTCATTATCGCTGCCGGGAGAGCGTATCGGCTATATCGCTGTGCATCCGGCCTGTCCTGATGCTGATCAGATCGCGGCAATGTGTGGACAGATTTCCAGAGGGACTGGTCATAATTGTCCGCCGTCGATCATTCAGCTGGCGGTGGCTGAGGTGCTGGAATTAACAGCCGACATGTCGGTATACGAAGCCAATATGAATTTACTTTATAATGAATTATGTAGCCTTGGTTTTGAATGTGTTAAACCCGGAGGCACCTTTTATATTTTTCCGAAAGCATTGGAGAGTGACGCCGCCGCTTTTTGTCAGAAAGCATTGCAGTATGATCTGGTGCTGGTACCGGCGGATAGCTTTGGCTGCCCAGGCTACTTTAGAATGGCATACTGTATCGAAACCGAAAAGGTTAGACGTTCTTTGCCGGCCCTGCGTCGCTTTGTAGAAGAAAACTATCGGTAAACTACAGTGGTAATTTTCAAGTTTATAACAGTTTATAACTATGAAAGAAGGTGAGAAGATGTATCAGGCAGGATTAGTGATGGAAGGTGGCGGGATGAAGGGAGTATATACATCCGGTGTGCTGGACTTCTTTTTGGATAAGGACATATTGTTCTCTTCATGCTATGGGGTTTCAGCCGGCGCATGTAACATGTGTAGCTACCTTTCCGGCCAGCGTAAGCGGTCGTTTGATGTTATTGCCGATTACATTGAAGACAAACATTATTGTGGTTCCTATTCGATGCTGACCACTGGCGATATTTTCAATGTCAAGATGTGCTACCATCAGATTCCAGAACAGTTGAACCCCTATGATTATCAAGCCTTTAAGGCGTATCAGGGTAAAGCCTATGCGGTGGCAACCAATGTCGTGACCGGCAGGGCGGAGTATTTGCGGGTTCGTGATATGAAAAAGGATATCTATGCTATTAGGGCTTCGGCCAGTTTGCCACTGGTATCACGGACGGTTTCCTATCGTGGAAGTTTATACCTGGATGGTGGTATTGCCGACGCGATTCCTATTAAGCGCTCCATTCTGGGAGGAAATAATAAAAATGTTGTCATAATGACCAAAGAAGAGGGGTATGTCCGGCCACCGGAAGGGATGTTGCCGTTGTTAAGGGCGCGATATATAAAATATCCGGAAGTTTATCGGTTGATGAAGAGACGGCATGAGATGTATAACGACACCATAGATTATTTGGCCGAACAAGAAAAGGCCGGCCGGGCCTTTATTATCCGGCCACGCGATAAGGGAACGGTCGGTCGGATCGAACGAGACCGTAGTAAACTTGAGGCTTTGTATGAAATTGGTTATCAGGATGCAGAAAAAAAATATGATCAATTAATGGCATATTTAACGGACGGGCATCATAAGTAATTAGAGGACAGGAAGATGGGATCAATATGATAGAAATAATCAAGGCAATAGTTTTTGGAGTTGTTGAAGGTATTACCGAATGGCTTCCGATTAGTAGTACCGGACACATGATCTTAGTGGAAGAATTCGTAACCTTTACTAATACTGGTGACGGATTTTGGGATATGTTTATTGTGGTGGTTCAATTGGGTGCGATCTTGGCGGTCGTCCTGCTTTTTTGGTCGAAGATATTTCCCTTCGGTAAGAAAAATAATGCCCACCCCCTAAAGGAAAACGGATGGATGTCCTATGTAAAAACCGATATTTTTATACTATGGTTTAAAATTTTGGTGGCCTGTGTTCCGGCCGCGGTAGCAGGGATTTTATGGGATGAGTACTTTGAAGGTTTATTTTATAATCCGGTTAGTGTTGCAATCGCCCTGATCGTTTTCGGGATTGGTTTTATTATTATTGAGAATCGTAATAATAAAAATGGTAATAATAAAGTTCATAATGATAAAGGTCAAGATAGAAATAGGCCAAGGATTGAATCCCTGGCACAGATAAGCTACCAAGCGGCGGTATTAATAGGTGTATTCCAGCTTATTGCGGCAGTCTTTCCGGGAACCTCCCGGTCGGGTGCTACTATCCTCGGGGCGCTATTGATTGGTGTCAGCCGAACCGTTGCCGCTGAATTCACCTTCTTTCTAGCCATTCCAGCGATGGCCGGTGCCAGCCTGTTAAGCATCATGGATTTTGGCCGGTCTTTTACGGGAATTGAAATAGCGGTTTTAGTGGCGGGTATGTTATCGGCATTTTTGGTTTCGATGATAGTGATCAGGTTTTTGCTGGGATATATTAAGAAGCATGATTTTAAGGTTTTTGGTTACTACAGAATAGTCTTAGGTATTGTGGTTTTGGCCTATTTTTTCCTGGTTAAGTAATTGATTGGATAAACCATTTGAAAAAAGGTAATTATTTTGATGTTTTTTCAAATTTTTACCAAGGAAAGGTTGACATTTCCAGTTAAGGATAGTAGACTATTTCCGAGTAACAGAGCAATTAAACTAAAAGTTTATTATTTATTAAATGAGGACACGGTAAAACTGTGTGGAAGGAGTCTTGAAATGGCAGAAGCAAAGAAAGCAACATTAAAGACATCAGAGGCAAAGACAGAAGCAAAATTACCTGATACAAAAACTGTGAAGGTGGTTGATGCTAAGACCAGTGAAGTGAAAATTGAAGCCGCCAAGGCGGAAGCAGCAAAGAGCGAAGCAGAAAAAAAAGAAGTAGCAAAGAAACCGGCGGCATCAAAGAAGGTGGCAGCACCTAAAAAGGTTGTTACTCCTAAAAAGACCGTAGTTAAAGCGGAGACCAAAAAAGCCACCGTAACCGAAATAGTAAACTTCGAATTCAGTGACAAATCATATACTCAAGATGATTTGATCAAAATCGCCAAGGATGTTTTCAAATATGATCTAAAAATGAAAGCAGCCGATCTAAAATCGATCAATCTATATGTCAAACCGGAAGAAAGCCTGGTCTATTATGTTATTAACGGAGATATAACCGGTAGTTTTCTGATTTAATTTTTACATTATCTGTTATGCAATTTCAATTATGATATCTGCCTATCATCATATTCAACCTATTTTCTATGTTTGGATAGTACAGTTTTGTTAGTACATAGTTTAGGTTGTGCCTAATTTAGCCGAACATATTGTTCTAAAGAGTTAGCATGGTTCGAACGATTATATTATTCATTGATGGGCGGATGCAGATAAGTAAGTATAAAAGAGTTTAAATTATTATAATTACCAAAAGAAGCTGATTAGGATAATAGCTTCTTTTTTTTGTTCATTTTAGTGTTTACTTTTAGAATAATGGTATATGCTAATCATTTAAGAATTATTTTATAATTTATTTTTGATATATTTATTGACTTATTGATGCGATAATGATATTTTATGGTAAGAGGGTATTAGCACTCCGACCGGATGAGTGCTAACAACCAAAATAAAAGGGAACATTGGCGTTTTTTGCCATGGAGGAAGCGGTTGATGCAGCTGGACGAAAGAAAAGTTAAAATATTGCAGGCCATCATCCGAAATTATCTGGAAACCGGTGAACCGGTGGGTAGTCGGACCATTTCCAAGTATACCGACTTAAACCTAAGTTCAGCCACTATTCGTAACGAAATGGCCGATCTGGAGGAGATGGGTTATATCCTTCAGCCCCATACATCGGCCGGCCGGATTCCTTCTGATAAGGGGTATCGACTATATGTTGATGCGATTATGGAGGAAAAGAATAAAGAGGTCGAGGACCTTAAAGAGCTGCTACTAGAAAAAGAGGATAAGATGGACCATCTTCTTAAGCAGGTTGCAAAGGTATTGGCAGTTAATACTAATTATGCCACGATGATCTCTACCCCGAATTACCGGCGGAACAAGTTGAAATTTATCCAATTGACCCGGGTTGATCATGATAATCTGCTGGCAGTTATTGTAGTTGAAGGCAATGTCATTAAAAATAATATCCTTCAGGTCGCCAGTAACTTAGATGATGAAACCTTGCTGAAGCTTAATATTTTGCTCAATACTCATCTGAATGGTTTATCGATCGAGGAAATAAACCTGGGTATGATAGCGGTGATCAAGCAACAGGCCGGCAGTTACAGCACTATTGTCGGTGAGGTTATTGAGGCAGTGGGTGAAGCGATCAAGGCCGACGAAGATTTGGAGATTTATACCAGTGGTACTAATAATATCTTCAAATATCCTGAATTGGCAGATCACCAAAAAGCCAGCGAATTGATCAATGCCTTTGAAGAAAAACGCATGTTGACCGAATTAGTCAGAGACAATCTGGCCGATGATGGCAATACCGGTATTCAGGTATATATCGGTGATGAAACGCCGATCCAGTCAATGAAAGATTGCAGTATTGTGACGGCAACCTATGAATTGGATGAAGGCATGAGGGGAACCATTGGCATAATCGGGCCAAAGCGTATGGATTATGATAAGGTGGTGAATACCTTAAGGACCCTGCAGGGGCAGCTGGAAGAGTTGTACAAAAAGAAACAATGAAACGAAGACACCGGGCGCGTAATTTTATTGAAAGGATGTAGACCATGATGAGAAATTTGGAGGAGGAAAATGTTCCGGATATAGACTTAGAAGAATTAGCCGATGAAACAGTGGCTGTTAATCCGGAGAAGGAAATTCCGTCAGAAGAAACACACGAAGAGATAAAGGCGGCTGAACAGGAGGGTCTCCCGACTTGGAAGAATGAGCCAGATGAAGAAGAATCCGAGGGGGAGAAGCGCGGCTTCCGTAAAAAGCCCCGAACTGACAAAAAGCAAGAGGCGGCGAAGGAACGGGTAGCCGAGTTGGAGGATCGTGTTATACGGCAGATGGCTGAATTTGAAAATTTCCGGCGCCGGACCGAGAAGGAGAAATCCTTGATGTTTGAGACCGGAGCGCGCAGTATCATTGAGAAGATGTTGCCGGTGGTCGATAACTTTGAGCGGGGTCTGGCCGCCATTCCGGAAGGG
>JAITWD010000094.1 GCA_031285465.1 Lachnospiraceae bacterium | reverse complement strand
AACAAAAAATGCTAAAGCGTTACGATATTTATTGCTTTCCATCGGACGGTCGTTTAGAATAATCATAAAAGCATGAAAATGAAGTAAAAATAAAATTATTATAATAAGCGGATCAGATCAAGCGGAAGAAATCAATAGGATCAAATCAATAGGATCAAATTGGAGGTAGATCGAATGAAAAGCTATCGTAGCAAAATCGGAAGGGTTTATTTTGTAATGACAATAGTGTTTACAGCGCTAATTGTGCTAAGCATTACCGCCGCCTTTGCCGGTGCGACCCTAACCGCAGAAAAAATAACCTTGGTGTGTGCTTTCGTTGCCGCAATGTTTGGATTGTTTTTTGCCACAATTTTTCCGATGCTTAATACCCGCTATGTTATTGTAGAAGACCGGTTGATCATCACCAGTGGTTTTTATAAAAAAACCATTGCCCTTAGCCAGATTACTGAGATATACGAAAAAAAATCATTTGGGAGGGAACCGGCACTTAGTGCCACGCGATTATACCTCAAATATGTAAGTGGACCGGAAAAGGGGGGAGTCGGTATCTCCCCCCAAAATCAGGCAGATTTTTTAAAAAGCATCAATAAAGAATCAAATTAAAAAGTACCGGTTTATGGAGCAAAAATATAGGCGACATGGTCGCATAAAGGCAAAGGAGTACAACATGGAAACACCACAAACGATTGACAGCTATATCGCTCAATTTTCAGAAGAGCAACAGGTGCGCCTACAGGAGATCCGGCAGGTTATCAAGACGGCGGCCCCCGAAGCCACCGAACGCATCAGTTGGCAGATGCCCACCTTTTTCCTTAAGGGCAATCTGGTCCATTTTGCCCAACAAAAAAATCACCTGGGTTTTTACCCCGGCGCAAACGGTGTGGAATACTACCTCGAGCACAAGGAGCGTCTGGGCGAATACAAGCATTCAAAGGGGGCCATCCAGTTTCCGTCAGGTAAACCATTGCCCCACGAGCTGATCACCGAGATCGTCACCTTCCGGGTCGGCGAAAATACCGGTGGAACAGCGCATTAATAGATAAATACGAGAGGAAGAAGAGCAGTGATAAAAAATATTGTTTTTGATATTGGGAATGTGTTGGCCGGATTTACCTGGCGGGAATACTACCGTTCCTTTGGTTTTAGTGATGAAATTACCGAGCGTTTGTCGCAGGCGACGGTGCTTAGTCCGCTCTGGCATGAAATCGACTACGGCAAAATGACCACCGAAGCGATCATTCAGGGTTTTAAGGATCGTGATCCCGGGATCACCGCCGAAATTGAACAGGTTTATGCCAATATTGCCGGGATGGTCACCCGCTACGATTATGCCCGTCCCTGGATAACCGAGCTTAAGGAACAGGGCTATAAAATCTATATCATTTCCAACATATCTGATAAGGTCCTGCAGGACTGTCATCGGGAACTGGATTTTCTGCCGCTTGTCGATGGTGCCGTTTTTTCTTATCGGGAAATGCTTGTGAAACCGGATGGCGCCATTTACCAGTGTTTTCTAAAACGCTATCAGCTTATCCCCGACGAGTGTATCTTTTTGGATGACCAGGAAAAGAACGTGATCACAGCACAAGAACAGGGAATGGCGGCCATCTTATTCGAGAATTATGAACAGGCACGTAATGAACTTAACCGCTATCTGGAAAAAGCTAATGGAACCTTGATTTAATCAGCATTTCCCTAGGGTGTGCCGGAAAACTCATTGCACTGTTCTGCACACCCTAATAAAAGTTGACGGAGAAGGTAATGGATGAGATCCGTTTTTCACAGGCATGCGCAAAAATAGTCGGCACCGAACATAAACGCCAAGGAATCGGTACCTTGCAGGAGAAGACCGTTCACGCCGTTTTAAAGCATTATTATGCCCCCGATGAGGACATGCACGAGATCCCCATCGGTCATTACGTTGCCGATATTTATACCGGTAGCGAGATCATTGAGATCCAAACGGCCCAATTGGGCAAGATGCGAGCCAAGCTGACCTGCTTTCTCGCCGATTATCCGGTCACCATTGTTCACCCCATTCCCCATCATAAGTGGCTTAGTTGGGTCGATGTCACCACCGGAGACTGCTCCAAGCCCCGTAAATCGCCCAAAACCGGCAACATCTACCGTGCCTTTGGCGAGTTATACCGGATCAAGGAGTACCTGACCCATGAAAATCTGTGCCTTTGCTTCCCGCTGGTGGACATGGAGGAGTATCGTCTGCTTAACGGCTGGAGCCATAATAAAAAGAAGGGATCGGTCCGCTTTGATCGCATCCCCCTGTCACTGGTGGATGAAATCCGCTTTGAACGTCGCGAAGACTATCTGCAACTGATCCCATATGATTTAAAGGAACCGTTTACCGCCGCCGATTTTGGCGTGGCGGTAGGCATCGATCGTAAAACTGCCAGCCTGGTACTTAATATCCTGACCTTTTTAGCCACCGTGATACGGAATGGTAAGAGCGGGAATTCCTATCTTTATACCGTGAATAACGAGGATTGAGTTAGAGAAACACTGATTTAGTCAGGTTTTCCCTAGCCTTATCAGGGATGAGGAAGGAGAACTATATGAAAAAGCAATGTCTCATCTGTCCCCACCGATGTCAATTGGCGGAAAACGAAACCGGTTTTTGCCGCGCCCGCCGCATGGTCGGCGGTGAGGTGACCGCGATCAATTATGGCAAGATCACCGCCCTTGCCCTCGACCCCATCGAAAAAAAGCCCCTTCATCATTTTCATCCCGGCAGCAACATCCTTTCGGTCGGCAGCTTTGGCTGTAATCTGCGCTGCGGCTTTTGCCAGAACCATCGCATCTCCATGAGCGGAGAGGGCAAAAGCCTTGAAACGGTGACCATACTACCCGCCGAACTGGCCGATCGGGCGGCTAAGGCGGTTGATGCCGGTAATATCGGGGTGGCGTTCACCTACAATGAACCGTTTATCGGCTACGAGTATCTGCTCGATGGGACGGCAGCAGTGCGGGCGAAGGGCTTGAAAAATGTGCTGGTCACCAACGGTTATGTTTGTGAGCAACCGCTTAAAAAGTTGCTGCCCGCGATCGACGCAATGAATATTGACCTAAAGGGCTTTCGCCCGGAATTTTACCGGCAACTGGGGGGTGACCTTGAGACGGTAAAACAAACCATCCGCCTGGCGCAGGAGGCGGTCCATGTTGAGGTGACCACCCTGATCATCCCCGGTGAAAATGATTCGGAAGCGGAAATGACCGCCCTTGCCCGGTGGCTGGCATCGCTTGATCCGGAGATCGTTTTGCACATATCCCGTTTTTTCCCGCAATACCAATATGGACAGCGGACGGCGACACCGGTTGGGTTGATCCACCGCCTGACCGCAGTGGCGGGCGCTCACCTAAAGTATGTTTATCCGGGCAATTGTTAGGGAAACGCTTTATCAGCGTTTCCCGCGCCGGATTTGCGGCACCAAGCATAATAAGGCATTTTCGCCAGTTATACGACCAAATCAGACACATTTCTCCCTTACCAGCATAGAATAAATTAGTAGCTAAGCTTGTAGCTGTTCAATCGGCCGGTGCATTTACGGCACCGGCCGTAAGAAAATTTAGAATAGCTACCTAAATTTATTTTATACATGAAAGGGAGCGGTACAATGGAAAAAGGCATTGATATTTCCGTGCATAACGGAATTGTAAATATAGCGAAGGTAAAGAACGAAGGATACGGCCGGATATTTGTCCGGGCTGGATATGGTAAAGATAATGACGATCAACGGTATGCCGCCAATGCCGAGGCCTGCCTACGTCACGCGGTTCCGACCGGCATTTACTGGTTTAGTTACGGGTACACCGAAGCAATGGCCGCCGCCGAGGGACGCTACGCAGTGGCAGCCGCCAAGCGTTATTGGAACCGATGTCCGATCGCCTTTG
>JAITWD010000299.1 GCA_031285465.1 Lachnospiraceae bacterium | reverse complement strand
GCGTCCCTTAAAAGGCCGCCCTCCCCATGCTTTGCCGGAAAAATAAAAGATTAACCCTGCCATCGCAAAAATTACCAGCAATAAGGCGATTATCCCTGCCTGCATCCAGACCGTTCCGCCACCCGGCAGACCGCCGCTGATCGATCCGGCTACACGTAGCAGGACCGCCGACGTGCTTACGGTCAATAGAAACCACCATATGTAATTGATCACTCGTTTATCGGTTTGATTTATCATCTGTTGTACCCGGTTATCTTAAACATATTTGCAAACTATATTGGTATCTATATTGGTTATCTAAGGAAACGCTGATTGATCAGTTCAACTTCAGTGCCTGTTCCAGATCGGCGATAATATCATCCTTATGTTCGATTCCCACCGAAAAACGGATCATATCGGCCGCCACGCCCGCCTCTCTTAGCTGCTCTTCGCTCAGCTGGCGATGGGTATGGCTTGCCGGATGCAATACACAGGTACGGGCATCGGCAACATGGGTTACGATCGCCGCCAGCTTAAGGCGCTCCATCAACCGTTCTGCTCCCGACCGACCTGATTTCAGACCAAATGAAATTACCCCGCAGGTTCCCTTCGGCATATATTTTTGCGCCAAATCATGATAGCGGTTTCCCGGCAGTCCGGGGTAATTTACCCATGCAACCGCCTCATGCTTCTCCAGATACTCGGCAACCGCCTGAGCATTGGCACAATGGCGTTCCACCCGTAGATGCAGGGTTTCCAAACCAATATTGACTAAAAAGGCATTCTGTGGCGCCTGGATCGACCCCAGATCGCGCATCAACTGAACGGTTGCCTTGGTGATATACGCTCCTTTGCCGAAACGCTCGGTATAGACCACCCCATGATAGGTCTCGTCCGGCCTGCACAGACCGGGAAAACGATCAGGATAGCGGGCGAAATCAAAGTTACCGGAATCGACAATTGCCCCGCCGACACTGGCAGCATGTCCATCCATGTACTTCGTCGTGGAGTGGGTCACGATATCGGCGCCCCATTGAAAAGGATTACAGTTGATCGGCGTTGCAAAGGTATTGTCGATGATCAGCGGCACTTCGTGATCGTGCGCCACTTTGGCAAATTTTTCGATATCAAGCACCACCAGTGCCGGATTGGCAATGGTTTCCGCCATAACGCATTTGGTATTCGGCTGAAAGGCAGCAGATAATTCTTCATAAGAAGCATCCGGATCGACCACGGTACAGGATATCCCCATCTTCTTCATTGTGGTTACGATCAGATTAAAGGTGCCGCCATAAACCGTTCCCGACAAAACCAGATGATCACCGGCTTCGCAAATATTAAAAATGGCATAATGGTTGGCCGCCTGTCCGGAAGAGGTCAGCATTGCCGCCACTCCGCCTTCCAGTTCGCAAATCTTCGCCGCCACACAATCATTGGTGGGGTTCTGTAGACGGGTATAAAAATATCCCGACTCCTCCAGCGCAAACAATTTGCCCATTTGTTCCGAATTATCGTATTTGAAGGTAGTGCTCTGATAGATTGGCAATACCCTTGGTTCACCATTACCCGGCTTCCAGCCCGACTGAACGCAGATGGTTTCTTTCTTTAAGGGTTGTTTAATTTGATTATCTGGGTTGTCCTGCCTGTTTTGATGGTCGCTCATATTTCCTCCTGTGGAACGCGGTTTGTATTTTTTCTTATACTTTTTATTTTTATCTATGTTTTTTATTTTGGTTTATAATTTGAGGTTTAACTTCTTAATCTAAGCTTTTATTTCCAACTTCAAAACTTCTATTGGTTCATGATCCAGCTTTTATTTTGATTTTATTACAATGATGGTCAAAAATCCCAGTTGTGGTAGACCGCCTGCACATCATCCTCGGCATCAAGCAGATCAAGGATTTTATTAAGATTTTTGACCGCTGTTTCCTCGGTAAGCTCTACATAATTTTGCGGTATCATGGTAACTTCGGCTGAAACCATTTCGATCGCTTTATTGGATAATGCCTCGTGTACCGCCGGGAAAGCATCGGGATCGGTATATATCTCATAGCATTCTTCTTCCTCAACAAAATCCTCGGCACCGGCATCCAGCGCGAGCATCATCAGATCATCGGCATCGCCATCCCATTCCTCCTTATCGACAATGATCTGACCTTTTTTATCAAACATGAAGGAAACACATCCCGGTGTGCCGATATTGCCGTAGCCCTTGGTAAATGCACTGCGGACATTGGCCGCCGTCCGGTTCTGGTTGTCGGTCAGGGCATCAACGATAATAGCGATCCCGTTAGGACCATAGCCTTCGTAGGTAATATACTTATAGTTGACACTATTCTCATCACCCGCCGCCTTTTTTATCCCCCGATCAATGGTTTCATTGGGCACATTATTGGCCTTCGCCTTGGCGATCACCTGTGCCAGCTTGCTGTTATTCGCCGGGTCGGCTCCGCCCTCCTTAACTGCCACAGCAATTTCCCTGCCGATAATAGTAAAAATCTTTCCCTTAGCCGCATCATTGCGTTCCTTCTTGTGCTTGATATTGGCAAATTTTGAATGTCCTGACATGTTAATCTCCATCTCTCTTTCCAGTACCTGCAAACTTTGGGCCGCAGGCACAAATTTACGTGTGAGCGGTTTATCGCTCACACTATCTTCCGTTACTCTTGATTATGAATTTATAAATATTTATCATTCAACTTCACGATTCACATTTAGTGACCAATACACTACTGATCCGGTTATTCTCCACCGCCTGGATGGCAAAATTATATCCGTCCACGACCACCTCGAATTGTTCGTTTTCATCGGGTATCCGGTCCAATTGGGAGATCATGAAGCCGTTTAGGGTTTCAACCTCCTCCTCCTCGAAGGATATCCCAAAACGCTCCTCTAATTCCTCCAGACGGGTGATCCCATCAATGAGGTACTCACCGCCATTACCGGTTTCTGCTATGTAACCTTCGTCCTCATCATATTCGTCCATTATATTACCGACAATCTCTTCTAGAATGTCCTCCATCGCGATCAATCCCTGGGTCTGCCCATACTCATCGATCACCACCACCAATTGCGTCTTGGCCTGTTGCATGTATTGGAACAGACCATCAATCTTCTTGGTTTCCGGAATAAAAACCGCCTCGCGGACCGGGCCACTGATCGCCGCAACCGGTTTTTCCCGCAGGGTTTCATCCGCATGTGCCCTCATTGCATCCCGCAGATGCATGATGCCCACGATCGCATCGATATTTTCTTCGTATACCGGAAAACGGCTTTTATTTTCCCCCAGCATATATAAGACCGCTTCGCTTAGGGTCATCTGCACATCAATAGCCTTGATCAGATTCCTGGGGGTCATGATATCCTGTGCCTCTTTATCACCAAATTCAATGATATTATTAATCATTTCCGCTTCGGTATCGAGCAGGACCCCTTGCTCATGCCCTTCATTCACCATGGAAATGATCCGCTCCTCGGTCACATCCTCCGATCGCTGGTCGGTCTGTACTTTAAGCAGCCACAAAATGCCACGGGCGGTAAACCAGATCGGGACCGTCAGTGGTTTCAACACACCGATCAGAAAAGAAACCACATAAACCCCCGAATAGGCCCACTTTTCCGGTCGCTTGGCCGCCAACCGCCTGGGGACGAGCACCCCAAAAACTAATAGTATGTACATAAGCGCCGCCGTCGCAACAATAATGATAATAGCGCGGAAACGTTCCGGCGCCATCAGGCGTCCAAATTCGATCAGTCTCATCAGGAAAAATCCGCCCATGATCAACTGGATCAATGTGATGACCAATTGATAGGTATTGTTGTACACCTGCGGTTGTAACAGCATATCCCGCAACCGCCGCGCTCTTTTATCCTCTCCTTCAGCCTTTTCGGTCAATTCTTTCACATTCAGGTTCCCGAGTGCAGAATCAAACCCGCACAAAAACAATTCAAATAATAGTAATACACCAAAAAATACATAATCGGCCACAGTACCACCGTCGTCCATTCCTGTCTCCTTACCCTTAACTTCCGTTAAAATGCTCACACTTCTTTTGTGAAATATGTAACAATGATCGCTCATGTGGTTACATATAGAACTCCTTTGATATAACAATCTTTTTCCAAGACAACTATATCATCTTGAAGGTATTACGTCAAGATTCCTGCGTTCTGGTTCCTTTTTCTGGAAAAAACTTTTACGGAAAGTCCTTTTTTCTGGGAAGGTCTTCTTCTGGGAAGGTCTACTTTCCAGGAAAGTAATCTTTACTGAAAAGTTGTCTTTCCGAAAAGGTCTACGTTACAAGAAAGTTGTCTTACAGAAAAGTTGTCTTTACAGGAAAGTCTACTTTCCAGGAAGGCCTGCCTTTCAGGAATGCCTGCTTTCCAGGAATGCCTGCTTTCCTTATGTACCCAACTCCAGGCTGATCAGTAAGCCTCGATTTACCTTTTCCATAATGTCACTGTCTAAATGACACACTTTATCCTTCAAGCGTTTTTTATCAATGGTTCGAAGCTGTTCAAGCAGGATCACCGAATCCTTAACCATATCATTCTGCCGGGCATTTAGTTCGATATGGGTTGGCAACTTCGCTTTGTTCATTTTTGAGGTAATTGCTGCACAGATCACGGTGGGACTGTGCTTGTTACCAACATCGTTCTGGATGATCAACACCGGTCGGATCCCGCCCTGTTCCGAGCCTACCACCGGTCGTAAATCGGCATAAAAAATATCTCCGCGTTTCATTTCCACATGCATCACACACCCTTCATTCAATTTAAGTTTAATTCGATTGATGTTACATATATTATAACCGCATTGTCTGAAGGTATTCAAAAGGTGTGCCGAATTGCGCAAAACTATACCCATGCATATCGCAGATTTTATCTGCGATACTGCTTGAATAAAAATTTGAAAAATCTATGATTTTTCAAACTATACCCATGCATATCGCAGATTTTATCTGCGATACTGCTTGAATAAAAATTTGAAAAATCTATGATTTTTCAAACTATACCCATGCATATCGCAGAATTATCTGCGATACTGCTTGAATAAAAATTTGAAAAATCTATGATTTTTCAAATTATACCTGACGGCTAATTGCGACATCGGCCCCCCTATTTCTTTTGATTGAACAAAAGTGCGCTTCGCGCACTCACGCGGGCAAATATCCTTGGTGGCGCAACTTTTGTTCCGCGTGTAGCTACGCATCGGTTTTATATCATAGGAGCACTTTCCTATAATACTAACCTACTGTTCCTTAGGTCTGTACAGATGACCCCAAAATACAAAAGCTCCCTGCGTCACCTATAAATGTATCTGCGTGGAACCCGATTACCCAAATCGCAGGTCACTTCGTAATAAAAGCGACCGGACAGTTTACTGAGCATTTCGACGCTGATCGTTTGATCGCCGTCACGACCGATCAGAGTGACCACATCTCCCTTTACTACCCCGGCAATATCAGTGACATCAATCATAAAATAGTCCA
>JAITWD010000326.1 GCA_031285465.1 Lachnospiraceae bacterium | reverse complement strand
GTTTTCTTGTTGCTCCATCCCGATCTGCATATAGCGGTAGGAAAGGATACTGTTCAGGGTAACCGCTTGGGCTTCTGCCAGTCGGAGCATTGCCTCACGATCAGCAAAGCCTGATGCATCGGACAGTGGCAAGTGAACTTCCAGATCATGCGGGAAATCCATCTCCATCATCCCGGCGGTGCCGGCATAGACCGCGACGGTACACAATAAAGTAATAATGACCATCGTGGAAAAAATGCAAATATTGACCAGACTGTTGGCATTTTTTTTCATCCGGCTATACATCCCTGAAATGGTGATGAAATTTTCCTTACGATAAAAAAAGCGTTTTCTCCCTTTGAGAAGCTTTAACAGCACAACACTTCCCCAGTTAAAGATAAAATAGGTACCCGCGATCACCAATAGAATCGCCGCAAAAAATTTAAGAAACATCATTCCATCCAGCTTTACGGTGATCGAAAGATAGTAACCGGTACCAAGACATATCAGACCTAAGAGGGCCAACAACCAACGGCCTTTTCTTTCCGTCACCCGATCGGCCTTATTTGATTTACGCATCATCTCGACCGGATTGCTACGACCAACCTGCACAAGATTGGTAATCAGGTTAACGAGCGAAATAATCCCCCAGAAAACAGCACTTTCAACAATGGCCACCGGTTCTATGGAAAATTCAGCATCGACGGGCAGACCGGCAAGATTAAGCAAAAGCAAGAAGAATAGTTTGGAAAATACCAGACCAATAGTAACCCCTGCTATCAGTACAACTACATAGATATACAGACTTTCCAGGGCCATCATCATGCCGATCTGCCTTTTTTCCATCCCCAACAAACTATATAGCCCCAGCTCCCTCCCCCGACGTTTGACCAAAAAGCTATTGGTGTAAATCAGAAAAAGAAAAAAGATGATGGTTAACAGTACGAAACCTATCCGCATTAACATAAACGCATAACCGGCTTGTGGTAACCGATCCATAATATTATTATATAGAATAGAATCAAAAACAAAGTAGGCAAACACCGAAAAAATGCAGGCTGCCAAATAGGGCAAATAGGTTCTGCTATTTTTACCGATCCCAGCAAACGCAAGGCGGGGAAGTAATATCTTCTTAGACATCGTCCTCACCTCCTGCCTGCGACACAGTCAGGGTATCGGATATTTTACGGTACAGCCCATCATTATTTAAGTTACCACGATAAACCTGGTTAAAAACGCCACCGTCCTTGATGAACAGGACCCGGTCAGCATGACTGGCCGCCCTGATGCTGTGGGTCACCATCAAAATAGTCTGGCCTTCACGGTTAATTTCACCAAATAACCTTAACAATCGGTCGGCGGCCTTAGAGTCAAGGGCACCGGTTGGTTCATCCGCAAAAATAATCTGCGGTTGGGTGATCAATGCCCGGGCGATAGCGGCCCGTTGCTTTTGACCACCGGAAACCTCATATGGATACTTTTCCAAAAGATCACCGATCGACAATTTCTGGGCCAATGGCCGGATCCGTTCCTCCATCAACGATAATTGTCCGCCGGCAAGGACCATGGGCAGATAAATATTGTCGCGCAACGAAAGGGTGTCCAATAGATTAAAATCCTGAAAGACAAAACCGAAATGGTCCCGGCGATAGGCACAGATTTCCTTTTCTTTTATGGCAGAAACATTCGTACCGTTGATATTTACCTGTCCCGCCGTTGGCTTATCAAGGGTGGCAAGGATATTGAGCAGAGTGGTCTTACCAGCACCCGATTCCCCCATGATCGCCACATACTCGCCCTTCTCTACTGTGAAACTGACCCTTTCCAGTGCCTGAACCTTATTGCCACCAAAGTGGGTAGTGTATACTTTTTTAATATTGCTTACTTCCAATAGTGCCATTTAGTCACCATACCTTTCCGTTACCTTAATATTTACCATTAATTCTAAACAAAAAAGAAATGTGCTACCATCGTTTTGGCTTACATTTCTTCCCTGTTTACTTACATTTTTGTAAGGTCGGACAAATCAAGGATCACCCTTGTTCCCGCGCCCGACTGTGAGAGCACTGAAATACCGATCCCCAGACGACTTGCTACCTGCTTGCTCAAATATAGACCGATACCGGTGGCTTTTTGGTCTATCCGGCCATTATAACCGGTAAATCCGCGCTCAAATATCCGGGGCAGGTCTTCGGTCCTGATGCCGATACCAGTATCAGCAATTATCAGCCGATCGCCCTCAAGCAAAATAGATATTGTCCCCGACGGTGTATATTTTATTGCATTGGAAAGCAATTGTTCAATAATGAAGGAAAACCATTTTTCATCGGTCGTAATGATTTGACCGATTGCTTTTGATTCTTCGGTTAATTCTATTGCTATCTGACGGTCGATAAAAAGGACCGCATATTTTTTGACCACCCGCTTAACCATCATCATAATATTATAGTGCTTTAAGACCATATCGGCACTGATACTGTCTAAACGCAGATAATGCAGAACCATCTCCACATAGGACTCAATCTTGAACAATTCACGCTCCAGCGGAAATCGCTGATCGGGATGGTCATACTGCGCTATGTCGCCTTGACCTACCGAATCCTCCGTCCCATCCAAATTACTTTGAATAAGTAGCTTTATCGCGGCGATCGGCGTTTTGATCTGATGGGCCCACATCATATAATAATCCAACCGTTCCGCTTCATTTTTTTGCACAAGTGATCGGTTATTCTGATAGGACTCATACATTTCCAGCAAACGTTTTCGATATTCCTGATGCAATCCA
>JAITWD010000257.1 GCA_031285465.1 Lachnospiraceae bacterium | reverse complement strand
ATGAGCAAACGCCCGGTTTGCTTCCGCCATTTTGTGCATATCTTCTTTTCTCTTGACCGATGCGCCGGTATTATTGGACGCGTCTAAAATCTCATTTGCCAGTCGGTCTTTCATGGTCTTTTCACTTCTCTTACGTGAAAACATTGTCAGCCAGCGAAGAGCCAGTGCCTGACGACGTTCAACCCGAACCTCGATCGGTACCTGATAGGTTGCACCACCGATACGTCTCGCTTTGACCTCCAAAAGCGGCATGATATTATTTAATGCCGTCTCAAATACATCGATCGCCGGTTTGCCAGACTTTTCTTCCATTGTCTCAAATGCTCCATAGACAATCTTCTGGGCCACACCCTTTTTGCCATCCAGCATAATATTGTTGATCAACTTGGTGACCACCTTATTATTGTACAGCGGATCGGCCAACACATCTCTTTTTTGTAAATGTCCTTTACGTGGCACGTTTCTTCCCTCCTTATTATAATAATAATTCATCGGTACTCACATACTAGATCCTAATCATTAAGCACAAATGTGTCCGTGCGGTATATCTGTTATTTCATTTAAATCATATATTCTTATCTCTCATATACCTATTTAAACTATTTAAAAACAGAACTCCAACACTAATTAGTTTCCTTAAGCAAGTATTCCCAAACGGTAATAACCGGTCCGGTTATTTACCGGTCTTCCCAGCTTTAGGCCGTTTCGCACCATACTTGGAACGAGCCTGACGCCGGTTAGCGACACCTGCAGTATCCAGTGTACCTCTGATGATATGGTATCTGGTACCCGGTAAGTCTTTTACCCTGCCACCTCTGATCAGAACAACACTATGCTCTTGAAGATTGTGTCCTTCGCCGGGGATATAGCTGGTTACTTCAATCCCGTTGGAAAGGCGCACCCTCGCGATCTTACGCAGCGCTGAGTTGGGCTTTTTGGGAGTAGCTGTTTTTACAGCCGTACAAACACCTCTTTTTTGTGGCGAAGAACTATCGATCGAACGCTTACGCAGAGAGTTGATCCCTTTCTGCAACGCCGGCGCATTAGACTTCTTAACCGATGTCTGCCGTCCCTTTCTGACTAACTGGTTAAATGTTGGCATCCTGTTTCACCTCCTTATAATATAGATAACTACTAAAATAATAAAAAATAACATGTGCCCAAAACCGCACACT
Source organism: Lachnospiraceae bacterium (assembly GCA_031285465.1). GTDB lineage: Bacteria > Bacillota > Clostridia > Lachnospirales > Lachnospiraceae > UBA935. The sequence continues at coordinate 5,080 of JAITWD010000257.1, read as the reverse complement.
AAATCAGTATAAAGGTTGTTTTTTCCCTTGTCAATACACAATCAACTAATTTTTAATTGCAAATACCTACTTTCCTCGTCATTTTATCTAATCACCCTCAATTTTAATATCTTCCACCCCCAACTTCTACTTTATTTTAACTTTATAGGAACTACATTTGAGTCGCACATCAAAATCGTCCGCTACTATCGGTTTGTAAAACCGATAGTAGCGGACGATCGTTAATAACTCTAATTGTGATTTATTCTTAATAAGCTCAGCTTCTGAAAAACTGTGGCTGCCGTAAACACTCTTGATCAGATGAGGCCTTAATCTTCCACCAATTCTTCCATCTCGCCAAATCCATCCATAACTTCATCGTCATCTAAGACCAGATTGATCGTTTCAATGACTTCGGTCTCCGGTCTGGTCGTCTCGGCCGCAATAACCTCTGCCGCACTGATCACACTTTTACTCCGATTGCTTACCGTATTCGCCAACATAATATCGGTATTAAGAGTCGTATTACGATATCGCTTCATGCCAGTTCCTGCTGGTATCAGTTTACCGATAATAACATTTTCCTTAAGCCCGATCAGCGGATCGACCTTACCCTTAATGGCCGCTTCGGTCAACACCTTGGTAGTCTCCTGGAACGATGCCGCCGACAAGAACGAATTGGTTGCCAATGCTGCCTTGGTAATACCTAACATTACCTGCTTTCCATCGGCTACTTCTAAGCCTTGTGCCTCCAATCGCTGATTAACATCCTCGTACTCAAGCACATCTACCAGTGTCCCAGGCAAGAAGTCGGTATCACCATTATTTTCAATCCGAACCTTCTTAAGCATCTGACGGACAATAACCTCAATATGCTTATCACTGATATCAACTCCCTGCAAACGATAAACCCGCTGTACCTCACGAAGCATATAATCCTGCACCGGTCGGATTCCCTTGATCTTTAACAGGTCATGTGGATTAACGCTACCTTCGGTCAACTCGTCACCGGCCTCCATAACATCACCATCCATGATTGCGATACGTGATCCATAAGGGATCAGATAGGTCTTAGCCTCACCGGTCTCATCATTGGTAATGACAATCTCCCGCTTCTTTTTACTATCCTTTATTACTGCAACGCCGCCAAATTCGGCAATGATTGCCAAACCTTTCGGCTTTCTTGCTTCAAAAAGCTCCTCAACACGGGGCAGACCCTGAGTGATATCATCACCGGCCACACCACCGGTGTGGAAGGTTCTCATCGTTAACTGGGTTCCCGGCTCACCGATAGATTGAGCTGCGATAATTCCAACCGCTTCACCCACCTGCACTGCTTCACCGGTTGCCATATTTGCACCGTAACATTTCGCACAAATACCAATCCGCGAACGACAGGTCAAAATGGTCCGGATCTTCACCGCTTCAATCGGTTCGCCCTTCTCATTCACACCTTTGCTCATGATCCGGGATGCCCGACTGGGTGTGATCATATGATTGTGCTTAACGATCATATTGCCGTCACGATCAAATATATCTTCACAGCTATACCGTCCGCTGATACGATCACGCAATCCTTCAATAACCTCTTTACCATCCATAAAGGCTTTGACTCTGATCCCTGGAATCTCTGCCGCTTCTTCCATACAATCCACTTCACGAATGATCAAATCCTGTGAAACGTCGACCATACGTCGGGTCAAATAACCGGAGTCGGCCGTTCGAAGTGCAGTATCGGACAAACCTTTACGAGCTCCATGTGCCGACATAAAATACTCCAAAACGTCCAGACCTTCACGGAAATTCGACTTAATCGGTAACTCAATGGTCCGACCGGTCGTATCGGCCATCAACCCACGCATTCCCGCTAGCTGCTTGATCTGCTGATTGGAACCACGGGCTCCGGAGTCGGCCATCATATAAATATTATTATATTCGTCCAATCCGGCCATTAATGCTTCGGTCAGCTCACGGTCGGTTTCGTTCCAGGTTTCCACTACCGTTCTGTATCGCTCTTCTTCGGTCACCAGACCACGCCGGAAATTTTGCGAAATCTTATCCACCGTTGTCTGCGCCCGATCAAGCAAACGCTGTTTCTGCTCGGGAACGATCATATCGGATATTGAAACGGTCATAGCCGCCTGAGTGGAATATTTGTATCCCATCGATTTGATCTGGTCCAATACTTCGGCCGTTACTGATGCGCCATGGGTGTTAATGACCTTTTCCAAAATTTGCTTCAACTGTTTTCTGCTGACAAGGAAATCAATCTCCGGCAAGAGGAAATTGTCCGGGTCAGAACGATCGACAAATTCCAAATCCTGAGGCAGAATCTCATTAAATAAAAACCGGCCCAGGGTGGACGCAACGATACCGCTGATCAACTCACCTTCGGCATTGATCTTATTTATCCGAACGTTAATCTTGGCATGTAACGAACATTGCTTATTTTCATATGCTAAAATTGCTTCATTAATGTTTTTATAAAATTTCCCTTCGCCCATCGAACCCGGACGCTCCTGGGTCAAATAATAAATACCCAGAACCATATCCTGTGAAGGAACGGCCACCGGGCCGCCATCAGACGGCTTTAAAAGATTGTTGGGCGACAGTAACAGGAAGCGACATTCCGCTTGAGCCTCTACCGACAGCGGCAGATGGACCGCCATCTGATCACCATCAAAGTCGGCATTAAAGGCTGTACATACCAACGGATGAAGCTTGATCGCCTTACCTTCAACCAGTACCGGTTCAAAAGCTTGTATTCCCAGACGATGAAGGGTTGGTGCACGATTTAGCATTACCGGATGTTCAGCGATAACTTCCTCCAGGACATCCCACACCTGGGCATCCAGACGCTCAACCAATTTTTTGGCATTTTTGATATTCTGTGAAATACCACGACCAACCAGCTCTTTCATAACAAACGGTTTAAACAGCTCAATCGCCATTTCTTTGGGCAAACCACATTGATATATTTTGAGTTCCGGTCCAACGACAATAACCGAACGGCCGGAATAATCCACCCGCTTACCCAGGAGGTTTTGCCGGAAACGACCCGACTTACCCTTAAGCATATCGGATAGTGACTTTAATGCCCGGTTACCCGGACCGGTTACCGGACGACCACGGCGACCATTATCAATCAGAGCATCTACCGCTTCCTGCAGCATCCGCTTTTCATTGCGCACGATAATATCAGGCGCGCCCAGCTCCAGTAGTCGCTTTAATCGATTATTACGGTTGATAATACGACGGTAAAGGTCATTTAGATCGGAGGTAGCAAAACGACCACCGTCCAACTGGACCATTGGGCGCAGATCTGGAGGAATGACCGGTATAGCATCCATTATCATCCATTCCGGTTGATTGCCCGATTCACGGAAAGCTTCAACTACCTCCATCCGCTTGATGATACGGGCACGCTTCTGACCGGTGGATTCCTTTAAGCCGGTTTTTAATTCAACCGCTTCTCCTTCCAGGTCAATCGCCTGTAACAGCTCCTTGATCGCTTCGGCTCCCATTCCCACCCGGAATTTATTACCCCAGGTTTCTCTGGACTCCTGATATTCTTTTTCTGAAAGCACCTGTTTGTATTCTAAACTACTCTCGCCTGAATCCAACACAATATATGAAGCAAAATACAAAACCTTTTCAAGGACCCGTGGTGACAGATCTAAAATCAGACCCATCCGACTGGGAATACCTTTAAAGTACCAGATATGTGAAACCGGTGCTGCCAATTCAATATGACCCATCCGTTCACGACGAACGGTTGCTTTAGTCACTTCAACACCACAACGATCACAAACCACACCCTTATATCTTATCTTCTTGTATTTGCCACAATGACACTCCCAATCCTTACTGGGCCCAAAAATCTTCTCACAGAACAGACCTTCCTTTTCCGGCTTCAAGGTCCGATAGTTAATGGTCTCCGGTTTCATAACCTCTCCACGGGACCAATCTCTGATTTTCTCCGGTGCTGCCAGACCAATCCTTATCGCATCAAAGGTCATCGGCTGATATATTTCCTGCTTCGTTTCCGACATTCCAGTCTCCTTTCCAGCATTCAATGTAACTATACGGTAACAGCCATTTAACAGTTACCATATAATTACAATTTATTTCCCATCGTTCGAATATGGGTTAAAAAAGATCATTCGTCAAGAACACCTTCTAATTCGATACTGATCTCCTGATCCATATCATCATAATCGTCCCCATCATCGACATCTTCTGGATCTTCCGGCTCCTCAGCATTAACCAGCTCACCGCTTTTCTTATCAAACTCCTGCTTCTGATAGCCTAGAGAAGCAAGCGATTCTTTCTCATATTCATAATTGGGTGGATTACCTTCTATTTCATAGCGATAGTCGGTATCACCATAGTCGATCGTCTCCATGATCTCCACTTCACTATGATCATCACGTAACACCTTGACATCCAGACCAAGGGACTGTAATTCCTTGAGCAATACCTTAAAGGACTCCGGAACCCCTGGTTCAGGGATATTATCACCTTTGATGATAGCCTCATAGGTCTTAACCCGACCGATCACATCGTCCGATTTAACGGTCAGGATCTCTTGCAAGGTATAGGACGCACCATAAGCTTCCAGTGCCCAAACCTCCATCTCTCCAAACCGCTGTCCACCGAATTGTGCTTTACCACCCAGCGGCTGCTGAGTTACCAGCGAATACGGTCCAGTGGAACGGGCATGGATTTTATCATCCACCAGGTGATGTAGCTTCAAATAATGCATATGACCGATGGTTACCGAGCCGTCAAAGTATTCTCCGGTCCGGCCATCACGCAGCCTGACCTTACCATCACGTGAAATAGGTACCCCCTTCCACACTTCACGATGCTTTCGGTTATCGGACAGATACTTCATCACCTCAGGAAGTATGGCCGCTTTATATTTAGTTTCAAATTCTTCCCATGTCAGGTTAACATAATCGTTAGCCATATCCAAGGTATCCATAATATCATTCTCATTGGCACCATCGAATACCGGCGTTGCAACATTAAAGCCCAGCGCCTTTGCCGCCAGCGACAGATGGATTTCCAGCACCTGACCGATGTTCATACGCGAAGG
>JAITWD010000234.1 GCA_031285465.1 Lachnospiraceae bacterium | reverse complement strand
CTAAGGTAAAGCAAAGGATAAAGATCAGGATCGACCGAAGTCGGCGTAGCTGCTTTTTCATGTATTTTAAACTCCTATCGGGTGTAGGTGGGCGGGTGTCATTTGGGGTGCTGGTTATCTATGTGCGTATCTTGTTAATCGTTTAACTGGTTGTTTACTGATCATTTACCTGATCATCTACAGAAGCACTGATTAAATCAGCGTTTCCCTACATTTTCCCTACACGGGTAACTGCGTGGCTATTGGACTGACCTTCACCAGTATCTACCGATCATTCGATCAGGTTATTACCCGACAGATCGGTTTCGATCAGGTTGGTCAGGCTGTAATACTCATCCGGCAACTCACCCTCTAGGCGGTTATTGGCAAGGTAGAGGTACTTTAAGTTCGATAGTTCACCGATGGCAGCCGGGATCGTTCCGGTCAAACCCCGGTCGGCTAAGCCGATCGCATAGATGGTGGACAGATCGTCACGGGAAGCGATCGTATTGACCGATTTACCCTTTAGGTTTAACAGTTTTTCCATCTCATCGATAAACCAGGTCTGCCCTTCGCATTTATCAATGAAAGTGCGGGCGTAGTCGGTCTGGGGGGCAAGGGTATAGATTTTCTCCATAACCGTTTCGCTTATCTTTGTGCTACCATCGTTATAATGGGCTTTAAGATAGATCAGGTAATGGACACCAGGTGTCAGACCGGTCAAAGTGGCACTGTTTTCCGATGTATTGATGATCCTGTTATTAATGACGAGGTCATAACTTGCTATATCAGCTAATTGATTCCATGCCATCGTAATGGAATCGCTTGTTTTTTGGGTTGCATGCAGCCCACCGGGGGATTGCGGGATCGGTTTTGTTCTGACCGCCACTTCTCCCGACCACATCCCGGTCTTACCCTCAAATAGGGCACGCGCTTTTAATAAGTACTCTGTGTCGGGTAACAGATTTTCAAGGGTTGCTTCTGATGTTTCAAAGATGATACTCTTATCGTCATAGGATAGTTCATATCCGGTTGCCTCTTTGATGTCGGACCAGTCGATCACCGCCGAATCGGTGGTAACACTACTTATGGTTAATGCAAACGGCATCAATGAAGAAGCAACGGTCACCTTCTTTAGTGTCGGGTAGGTACCATTCTGGTGATCCCAGATCCCCGCCATATCCCAGTTTACAAATGTGGCAGGATCGGATAACTGCGCCGTCGTCTTCGCCTGGTTGACCGGTGCGGTTTTTCTTGCTATCGTCGCATCAAAGTAGGAATTGGTCACCGGCGATGTGCCCACCAGGAAAGCTAAGCCATTGCCATACTGATTTAGCGACACTGCCGCAAAACTATTATTGATCGGCGTATTGCTGTTCTTACCAACCAGTCCGCCTGCATACACACTGTCCGAACTTGGTTTTACCTGCCCGACCGCGTAGCAGTTATTTATTCCGCCATACTCAATACTGCCGAGCAGACCCCCAATATTTATACCATCGGTTACATTTCCCATCGCAAAACACTGCTCCACCTTTACCGGTGTCGTCGCGCTACCTACTGCGTAGCCGATCAGTCCGCCGACAAAGCTGGGGGCTTTGACGTTAATAACCGCCGCACATTTTTCGATCGTACCGGAAGACATCTCACCGATCAGTCCACCGGTAAACCTTGCCCCGGTTACGCTTCCTTCCGCCGATACCAGACAATCGCTCACCCTGGTTCCCACAGTTCTCCCGACCAGTCCACCATTTCGCTCACTGCTACCCACTATTGAAAGTTTCCCGATCACACTGCATCCACTGATGCTACCCTGATCGGCATAACCGGACAATGATCCGTTAAATGAACCGCCCGACAGGTTAATGTCCTTTAGGATAATATTTTCCACTGTGCAGTTATTAAGATACCCTGACAGTGCACCCGTATATAATAAATTCCCCTGCCTGATCTCTGCCCCCTCTATGATCAGATCTTTTACCGTCGCGTCCTTCATATAGCCAAACAGACCGGCATAGCTTGTGGTGGTACTGATCACAAAATTCCTAAGCGTATGATCATCGCCATCCAGTCCGCCGCTAAAGGGCTTAAGATCGGTTCCGATCGGGGTTAGTGACTCTTTTTTAAAGTCAATATCCGCCGAAAGACGGAAATGCCCGGTCATCTCCAACCTGATCATCTTATACTGGTTGACCGTGCTGATAAGATAAGGATCGTCACTCGTTCCACTCCCCAACGGCTGACCGCTTGTATTGACCGCCTTAAAGACCGGTTCCTTTATATTTTGCAGATACGGGTAGCTACTACCCTCATTTATCGCCCAGACCTTCTCAAAATCCCACGCGGGAAAGCCCGCTTCCCGGAGCATTCCCGTCGAAAGCTTACCAACGTTATCAACATCTATATCGGTAATGCCCGAAGCTATGATATCAAAATATGAATCGGTCACGGTATTGCTGGCACCTGCATTTGCAAGACCACTTCCGCCGGCTTTGATCGCACCGACGGCGTAACTGTTCGTAACGCCGGAAGCGATCATTCTTCCGACCAACCCCGCCCATGTTGCTTTTATGGTTGAAGTAGAGGAGACACTGGCAATTGCAAAACAGTTATTTACTTCGCCGTACATTATGTATCCGACCAGACCCGCCACATAGATCGATCCGCTACTCACCTTCCCAGTCGAATAACTCTCTTCCACCTTGCCGGGATTAATCTGAACCCCCTCAACACTGCCCACAAGACCCCCAGTGTACATTGCTCCCTGTACCGCCACATCGGAAAAACAGCGTATTACCGTTGCCAGTAAAGTCTTACCGATCAAGCCGCCGGTATCATTATTTCCGGTCACACTCCCTGCCCCTGCTTTAATCTCCGCCGAACAACCGGTAATGGTCCCCCCTGAAACATAACCTGCTAAAGTTCCTGAATAGTTTCCGGCAGTTATCGTATTCCCCATTAACCGGACGCCATTAACCGTACAGTTATTAAGATAGCCGGCTAATATCCCCGTATAGAGAGCCGATGTCCTCCGCGTTAACTGCCCGCCCTCGACCAGAAGATCCGTTACCGTTGCTCCTCTCATATATCCAAACAGACCGGCATGATAGCCATCGCCATTGATCGAGAAGTTTTTGAGGGTATAGTTATTCCCATTGAGCACCCCGGTAAAGGGCATCGACTCAGTACCGATCGGGATAAGCTTTTCTTTATTAAAATCAATGTTAGTTGCCAGCTCATAATGGGCTGACAGGTTATTTTTGATATTCTTAAAAGACTGAGCATCAGTGATCATAAAGGGATTTTCCTTTGACCCGTCACCTAAAGACGCTGCCAATAACCCGATCCCACCGTCCGCTTCCAAACCCTCGCCGTCTTCACTCATCGCCTCATCTTCAGGCGATTCGATCAGCCCCGGTGACGGCATTCCCTGCGGACCGGTGGTCTCTTCCGGCTCTGCCGATGTATCGGGGACGGGTGATGGTGAGCTATCCGGTGAAGCGGTTGCCTCCGGACTGGATAGTTCCCCGCTACCTGGATCGTCGGTATTTTGGTCGTCATTGCCTGATACTGATCGGAGCGATATCGCATTAACCGTCTGACTAATCGATGATTCCGTAGCCTGCCCGGCATAGGTCGTACTACCGTTAACCACCAATAGCATACATAAGAGTACTGTCAGTGCCCATTTTCTCTTTGCTTTCATGTTCATTACCTTCACTTTCACTTGATTTCTTTTGGAGATGCTTTCTTTTGGAGGTCCTACTCTATGGTGAATTTTATGTAATCACAGCGTCATTCATTGTGTTATCTGCACAATTTAGCGTTCATGTTCTTCTTTTATAAACCATTCACTTTAATCATCAGTTTGCCATCGGCTCATATATCATATGACATGTTGGCTATTCAAAGCCTCACTATGCCATCTAAAACCAACCACTAAAAACAATCGCATTCCTCGCATGAGTAACACTCGCTTGTCCTGTTATGAGACATGTGTATTTACGGTCTTTCTTACATGATTATATTACACTGATTCTTTTTCAAATCACCGTTTACTATTTTTATCGGTAATCCAAAGTTGTCCTGTTTGAAAAGATTTCTCGCGCATATATAAAACAAATACTCTTGCCTTTCGAAAACATACCATATCCTTTTCCAAAAATCAACCCCCATATTTTCATTGTCTTTTTGTTTATAATACTTTTGGTTATCTGACCAGTAACAAGTTAACACGCTTTGATTTATCGTCGTTTCTTGCTGACCGCGATAGTTAACGGTTCTCACACCACCAAACCTATTTCCGCGCGCATATCGCATCGCAAAAAAATCATGCAATTTTATAGAATGTGCTATCTTGTGGACACTAAATGTTGACATTTAAGCGCTTTTTCTGTTTTTTTCGTGACTAGTAGCACGTTTCTAAAATCCCTGTACATCGGCTAAACCGCCCGGTTAAAAACACCTCCCCCACCAAACTTTTAGCGGGGGAGGAAACTCATATTTCTATAGTAGCTTTATTTCTATAGTTGCTTCTTAAGCTTCGCCAAAATCTTATATTTTCTTGAGCGCAAAGTAGTCCGCGCCAGCCCCAGTTGCTTCGCAAGCTCCACCTCACTTATTTCATCCCAAAACAGTGCCCGGATGATTGTCACTTCACTTTCGGGCAGATTATTTAGTATCGCCCGTAACTTCTCCAATAGTACTGTATCGACCACTACATCCAGCAACGCTTTTTCATTATTGGAAAACTGTACTTCTGCCTCTACCAATTGCTCATAAGAAACCTCTCTGCCGGGGATCACCGCCCTTTGACCGGTCGATTTATCCACCACAATCCGCTCTTTCTTTAAGTCGCTTAGAAAATAGCTCTCTTTTCTTCGGCCCTGACGATAGACCTCATAGATTTCTTTGCTCACTAGGATACTCTCATTATTTAATCCAATATAAAACTCTTCTCTCTCTGCCATGCTCGGCTCCTCCTTTTTGATTTTGAGTTGACAATAATCAAAAAGGTGGTGCGCGGATTTGACTTTTTCTCAGTAGTATAGATAACAATAATCCCAACCAACAAAGGACTTTAGACTGCGACTTGATTGTTTAATATATTTTTCCATTCAAACTGCTCTACTTAATTTAAATGGTTTAATCCTTATCCTCTGTCTGCTTTTCCTCCTTTCATATTCCTAAACTGTGCAATAGAACCGCCATATTATAAAAAATAACCCTCAACCACTTTTCTGTAGATGTGTTCATTTTGTATAT
>JAITWD010000223.1 GCA_031285465.1 Lachnospiraceae bacterium | reverse complement strand
CTGCTTACCCGCCGGGGATGAAAATCACCGGACACCTCCTCCGATTGTTACACCCGAATATCATCAGGCAGGCTACGGTTAATAGCATAAGCTATTTTTGTCGCCGGTATAATCGTTGTCGTATCAAAAACCGCAATATTACCCAGCGCGTGTACCCCCGAATCGGTACGACTGGCACCGATCACTACTATCTCCTCGCCAAGTAAAGTGGACAAGCCTTTATTTAACTCTCCCTCAATAGTCGGAACGCCCGGTTGGATCTGCCAACCATTATATTTAGTTCCATCATATGCCACCGACAGTTTGATCCTTTTTTTATTATGCTCCATATCCTCTACTCTTGAACCTGATCAGCGTATTTGATCCGATATATCCGACGTAAGGATTCGTCAATCCGCTCTTCGCTAATGGTTCCATCCTGGACCGCCGCCAGCACTGCATCATAGGCTTCGGTAAAATTCTCCGGCTTAAACAGCATATCCGCACCGGCTTGCAATGCCTTGACACTGGCTTCACCCGATGAATAATATTCTGTAACAACACCCATGTCTAAGCTATCGGTTATGACGATACCGTCATAACCAAGTTCGCCTCGCAATATTTCAGTGATCATTCGAGGCGAAAGTGAGGCTTGGGTATTGTCACCGACTACCGCCGGCGCCGAAACATGGCCGACCATGATCATAGCTACCCCTGCTTCGATACCCGACCTAAACGGAATAAAATCGGAAGCCTGCATCTCTTCCAGTGTCTTTTCAATAACAACCATCCCGCCACCCGTATCACTGGTAGTATCTCCAACACCCGGGAAATATTTCAGACAAGCATTAATTCCGGTACTCTGCAAACCGGTAACTACTGCCGATGACATTTCACCTACAATAACCGGATCGGTGCCAAAAAAGCGCTCGCCCGAAACGGCCCCTTCTTCATTGGCAGAAATATCTGCAATCGGTGCAAAATTAGTATTAAAACCCAGCTCGCTCAAATAGGTTCCAATGGTTTCGCCAACGGAAACCGCCGCGTCACTATCACCGTTTTGGCCGATTGTCCCCATGTCCTCTACCACTTCGCCCAAGTCATGGTCGGCAACCGGGGCCATCCCGCCACCTTCCTCTTCAATGCCCAGAAAAATAGGATATTTACTCATATCAGTCGTGTTGGTAAGCATCTCGCCTAGCTGCTCTGCCGTTTGAATATTATCACCATCATAGATCAAACCACCAACTGCATAGGTCAACAAACGTTCTTCTGTTGTCTCACCTGCCCTGACTACCAGATCGGTATCGGTCAATGCTTCCGGCGTAATAAAGAACAAACCCGCCACCTTGTCCTCAATCGTCAGTTGAGCAATGATCTCATCCACAGCAACATCCAACGGGTCGATTTCAACGACCGGCTCTTCAATAACCTCTTCTTCGGGTATCTCGACCTCGATCGGCTCTTCAATTATTTCGGATTCTGCCGATACCCCCTCATCTACCTCTGTAACGGTTAACGGTTTTGCCGCCAATCGCGTCGCCAACTCACCGATTCCCCAGGTAGCACTAAGCGCAATGCCGATAAGCAACACCCCAGCCGAAATAAATACGACCATCTGGTTGCGCACCCTTCTTTTTCTCCGGAGTTCCCGTTTGTCATCCATTGCAAAATCATTATTATTTTCTTCCACTATACTGCTCCTTATAAACTTATCTTACTGATTTATTTTCGCACAGCTTGTGCAACCCATTTCAATTATATTGTATATGATAACTTCTCTTCATTTTTTTTTCTACTTTTTTCTACTTTTTTCTAGCTTGGTTCTATTTCCAATGATTTCCTTTGTTTTCTTTCAATCTTTGTTCACAGACGAAGCGGGCATTAATCCGTATGATTAACACCCGCTTCTAAACTTCGTTGTCCAATGGTCTTTACCTCCACCTTTTGGATTGTTGAATCCTTCTCGGAAAGATTTTTCTGAGAACATTCACTATTCAGTTGTTCAAGTAAACTTTTCTTTCGTACTCTTTCCACTCTTCTTCTGTACATTGGTACCGTAACGATCCCAAACTAACTTGTTATCCGTTACCTATTCAGATGTACTAAAATACGCTTCTACTCTGAACGATACACTTTGCTTTGCACTACATCTTCAATACTTGTTTTGCAAATCTTCTCCGGTGTACTTTGTTCTTATGTACTTAAAAAGTTTACTCACTGCTAAACAAGACTTATTCATTTCGAAAAATTCAACCGATTACTTGGGTAGTTACACCCTCCTTTCGTTCGATTTTATCTATATGAAGTAGAACTGTTTATAGATTAATTATAGCACCTTTTCTCTTTTTGTCAACACATTTTTCAAATATATTTCATTTATTTGCATTAATCGGTATTTCTCTCCCTGTTTATTGGTAATTATTGCTATTTTTGTGTATTGTTTGTATATTGTTTAAATTATATGTCGTTTTCATCTTTTTCCTCTTATTCTCTATGAATAATTTGCTTTTCATGCTACATTATCGCATTTTCATTTGAATTACTTGTACTTGTTTTTCCAACTTATTAATGTTATCGTCGGTTAATAAAAATACCTCGATGAAAACCGCTTGATTTCCACCGAGGCATACTATTTCTTATCCTATGCGCTATTCTGTCTATTGTATGGCTTAATGCGTTTATAGACATGATCCACAAACAAAAAAATTTATCATCGTTTTAGATCAATGGATATTTTTCAGTCAATGATTTAACGATTGCCTGAGCATCACCAATCTTTACTTCTCCTTCTTTGATCACCATTGCGATCGCTTCGGCAATCTGATCCATGTCTCCAGTGTTCATCCCGCGCGAAGTGACTGCCGGCGTTCCCAACCGAATACCGCTGGTGACAAAGGGTGATTTCGGGTCATTAGGGATGGTGTTTTTATTGGCGGTAATATGTGCCTCATCCAAAAGCTTTTCCACCGCTTTCCCCGTCAGATCAAAATTGGTCAGATCCACCAACATAAGATGATTATCGGTTCCATCGGAGACGATCTTTATCCCCCGTGCCTTCAAACCATTGCACAATGCCTGGGCATTATCGATCACATTTTTCTGATACTGCTTAAATTCGTCACTTAAGGCTTCTTTAAAGCAAACCGCCTTTGCGGCAATAACATGCATCAATGGTCCACCCTGAATACCAGGGAAAATAGCCTTATTAAAATTAAATTTCTCTGCTGCTTCGGCATTAGCCAAGATCAAGCCCCCCCTCGGTCCACGCAGAGTCTTATGGGTAGTGGTGGTCACGACATCGGCATAGGGGAAGGGATTGGGATGTAATCCGACCGCTACCAAACCGGCGATATGTGCCATGTCTACCATCAACACTGCCCCAACCTCATCGGCCACCTGACGGAAACGCTTAAAGTCAATACTCCGGGCATAGGCTGAAGCTCCCGCAATAATCATTTTAGGCTGACATGCTAATGCAATAGTCCTTAATTCCTCGTAATCAATAAAACCGTCTTCATTTACTCCATAGGGCACAATATTGAAATATTTCCCTGATATGTTAACCGGGCTTCCATGGGTAAGATGGCCTCCATGAGCCAAATTCATTCCCATAATGGTATCACCAGGCATACAGATTGCAAACTGCACTGCCAAATTGGCTTGAGCCCCAGAGTGTGGCTGAACATTCGCATACTCACAACCAAAAAGTTCTTTGGCACGCTCAATAGCAATATTTTCCACTTCGTCCACACATTCACACCCGCCATAATATCGTTTGCCCGGATAACCTTCGGCATATTTATTGGTTAATGGGCTTCCCATTGCTGCCATGACTGCTTTACTGACCCAATTCTCTGATGCGATCAGTTCGATATGACTATTCTGACGTTCTTGCTCCTTCTCGATTGCCTGCGCTATATCGGCATCAACCTTCCTCACTTCATCTAATGAGTACATTCCACTTCCTCCATTTTCATAAATAATGTTTATTCTTTAATACTACAATTGCTTTAATGAAACATCATGATAAATTAGATTTATTATGCTAAATTAGTATAGCATATGCCGCTAGTTTTGCAAAGGACAACCGCTCTCGAGAAAATCTTTGTTTTTTTAAACTACTCCCCTGCATTTCGCAGGTCCCCTGCGAAACTGCCTGAATAAAAATTATGGTCTTGCCAGGTTTAGTTAAGACTGTTAGAATAAGAATGGTTAATGGACAAAAGAACGGAGTTTTATTATGTATCATATTATTGTAAATCCGGCGGCCAAATCCGGTCGGGGCGGAAAGATATGGGAAGGTCTGGAGCCAATCCTTATAGAGCGTTCAATTTCATATGACGTTGTTTTTTCCAAACGCGCCGGTCATGTCAGCCATTATGTCCGGAAGCTAACCACCTTGACCGATCACTCTGGACCAATCCGCTTAATTGTGTTAGGTGGTGATGGCACTCTTAATGAAACCCTACAGGGAATCGCTGATTTTGATAAGGTAGAACTTGGTTATATTCCTGCCGGATCAAGCAATGATATGGCTCGTGACCTTTGTTTACCGTCCGATCCACAGGCCATCCTTGACATTATCTTGTCCGGACAAACCCACCGAATTATTGATATTGGCTCGATTTCCGGTAAGGATCCCGACCACAAACGTTATTTTGCCGTCAGTAGTGGCATTGGCTTCGATGCCGCAGTCTGCGAAGAGGCTTTTTCTTCACGTTGGAAGAAATTCTTCAACAAGATCGGATTGGGCAAGTTGACCTATTTAGCCATTGCCTTAAAGCAAATCCTGACAGCCAAAAAGGTCGCCTGTAATATTTATTTAGATAATAATGATCCTGTTCATTATAAAAAATTTCTTTTTGTTGCGGCAATGATCCATCAATATGAAGGAGGCGGTTTTAAGTTTTGCCCCGGTGCTGATGCTACTGATGGATGGTTTGATGTCTGTGTTGTTGGTGGCCTGCCTAAAGCACTCCTTCTTCTAGCATTACCCACTGCCTTTTTCGGAAAACATTTTATTTTCCCAGGAATTGACCGTTACCGCTGTAAAGCCATGCGGGTGGAGACCTCTGCGCCCTTGTGGGTACATACCGATGGTGAGGTTGAGCCTGCAACTCGCCTGCTTTCCATGACCTGTCATCATCAACAATTACATTTAATTGTTTGATGCGATCGACTGAAAAGAAATAGGAAATAACAAAATACCATAAAATTGACAAGGAAAATTCATCATGAAATCGCTCTTCTTACGTTACCGGCACGGTCTTATTCTACTCATTTATATGGTTCTTTATTTGACCTGGTTTTCCTATCTGGAAAAAAGTATTACCGCCCCTTATCAGCTTATTTTTATGAAAGTAGATAACTACATACCATTTATGGAAATATTTATCATTCCCTATTTCCTATGGTTTTTATATGTTGCAGTTGTAATGATCTACCTGATCCTCTTCGACAAAAACGAGTATTACCGAAGCTGTATTTTTCTAATTACCGGCATGACCATCTTTTTGATCATCTCCACGATATGGCCGAACGGACACAATTTACGTCCTGATCTCATGGGCAATGAAAATATTCTCGCGCGAATGGTCGGATATCTCTACTCGATCGATACCCCTACCAATTTATGGCCGAGCATCCATGTATTTAATTCACTTGGGGCGCATCTTGCGGTAATGCATAGTCCCAAGCTACGACAACACAAGTGGTTGCGTTGGTCATCGCTTGTATTATGTACCTCTATCATCTTATCGACGGTTTTTTTAAAACAACACTCCTTTTTCGATGTAATAACAGCTTTGATCATGGGGATTGTCCTGTACTTAATTTGCTATCAGCATGAACGGCTCTTTGGCTGGGCAACTCGGAACGCCAACAAGCGTACCGACAACCTTGCTGAGCGCTCTACTGGTGAGTCACCTAATGGAAGCCTTGACAATCACCACCCTGACGAAAGCTTTACTGATGAGTCACCTAATAACAGCCTTGCTGACCAGCCCAAAGTATAATAATTTGAACGGTCGTCATACCTGTCCGGCGTCATTTTTACGTTCACGAAATCTTAATGTAGTCGTTTCACTTCAAAGCGACTCATCGTTTGAAGGCATCCCCGTAGCTCACTATAACGCTCCTCCGGCTCCCCCTCCCCAATATCTAAATCAAGCGAAATTGCCATGGTTGTGATCATATTATCGGTTATCCGATGGCGCAATCCGGCCAGAATTTGCAAACGTTCTTCGTAGGTTTGGGCATTAAGAAAACGCATGACTTGTGGATCCACATCAGGAAATTCTTCTTCATTTTCTTCGATCTGTGGCTCTACTTTTTCTTCTTGTAGCACTTTTTCTTTTTGTTGTTCTGATTTTTCTGGCTGTATTTCGATTTTTCCCGCCTGGCTGTTTTTCAAGGGACTATTTTCTCGGACTGATATGAAGGTATTACTATCGATCGCATTATTTGAGGTCGAACTTCGCTCACACTCAGACATTGGGAACGATGTAGATATATTCTCATTTAGTAGCATGAAGCGATACTCCTGATCAGCTTCGGGATACCTATCCCGATCGGTTTTTTCCAAAAACATGGCCAGTGGCCGGACATAGATCTGATACTTTCCCGAAAGCGCCTGATAAACTACCATCATTTCATTAGTTTCAGTGTGCTTCGCTAATGTAATGATCTGATAAAGATCTCCTTTAAAGTGACGATATATTTCCTGCGGCTTAGGATCACGCTGACAAATATTTTCCATTGATTCCTCCATTATTCCTTATAATTATTAACTTTATAATTTTCAAATTATAGCAACCATTCATTACTTTCACAGTAAAATCACTTTATCATAATGACAAACAACCTGTGAAAATCTATAAAAAGTTCCTTATGCGACCAGATTATTATAATCGCAAATCATCTGGTTGTCATTCATTTTATAACGTAGCAAATACTTTATGGAGCCTCGAACTGATAACTGATGGAACAACCGCTCATCGGAACATCTATTTCGGTTATATCTTCCAACAATTGCGACATTTCTGTCCTATTCAAGTCCCAAATCAGCTTATGATAGATTAACACCTTATATTCGGTCTGGCAAACCTCCCCGTCCTCCTGATCATCGGCAGTTGACCGCGTTACCGCTCTGGTCATACTAACTCCACTGTTACTGAAACCGGCTTGGTCAAGAAATGCTCTTAACTCCTTGCGATACTCCTGTTCAGCTGCTCGGTCTAACGGCTCTCTATCGGTTCGACCTGTACTGATGATAACCGCCAACGTCAAAAACAATCCCATCAATGCCACCAACACTATCGCCACAACACCTTTGTACTTTTGCATAATTTCCTCCATTTCGTGTTAACCCCCATGCATTTCGCAAGTTTTACTTGCGAAACTGCTTAAATAAAGATTTGAAAAATCTATGATTTTTCAAACTAACCACCTAAATACAGGATACGCTTTAGCCTGTCCAATAAAACGGACTTCCTTCCCGATCGGATATGATCGGTTTTGCCCTACATAGGCTCATAGACCGATAGTCATCTACTATAGTTTATTATCAAAAGTTCTACACTTATATTATCTTGTATACGTCCGGTTTTCACCGCCTCTTCAGCCTCCACACATGCCTCAACCGCTTCACGTAAACCGCTCACTGGAAATTTTGCCGCTTGAGTCACATATTTTCCGGCAATAAACCCTGCCAATCCCACCTTACTCCCTATCACCTTATTATCGTAGCCTTTTTCCCGCAATTCCTTAACCTGCAATAAGATGTTAAATTGCCTGGCTATCAGAAATAAAATCCGCATCGGTGGTTCTTTCAAGGTGAGGAGATCGTTGTAGAGCCGTAGAGCCTCCCCCTGCCTTTTGTCTGCAATAGCATTAACCATATCAAAAATATGGTTGCTAATCCTGGTTGTGCAGATTGCTTCTATATCCTGCTCGGTTACCGTATCTATACTTAGGCAAAAAAAGATCAATTTTTCCAACTCCATCCGGATATTTTCCATATCAAAACCGGTTTTGGATAGTAAAAATGCGACGTTGCGTTCAGTGATCCGCATACCTTCCCTTTTTAAAATCCCTGCAACCCAGCGCTTAAGGCCGTCCTCGTCCTGCTCCGGGCATTCTACCGCTCCGCCCATACTTGTAAGCAGTTTAAACAACCGTCCCCGTTTGTCCACCTCTGCCTCGACAAAAACCAGCCTGGTAGTCGCTGGAACCGTTTTAATATAATCGACTATTTTTTCCTCAGGATTTTTAAACAAGCCACTGTTTTCCCAGATGATCAAACGATGCTCGGCAAAAAAAGGCATTGTTTCCGCCAAATCGATAAATTCGGTAACCAGTAATTTTTTTCCTTCATAATAGTTGTAATTCATCCTATCTTCCGGTCCGATCAGTGCCTGCTTTATCTTATCACGATATTGCCGTCGCAAATAAGATTCCGCACCATACAGCAAATATATTTGTTTCAATTCACCACTCTTAAGATCACTATTTAACGACTTCATCACTCTACATGACTCCTTTAATTTTTCGAGCCTTCTTTTTCTTCTCGTTTCCTCTACCTAAAATAATATTCCAAATACCAAAATAAATCAATTGCAACCGTAAAACAATAATGGTATACTAATTTCTTGGTGTTTATTTAACTCACCTACTATATAAACCAGTCCCAAAAATACGAAACGATGTCTGGTGTGAGTGACAAATCGCTCGCAGCCAGATTTGTACCTGCACTTCAAACCTTGCAGGTCCCAGAAAGGCATGGTTATTAACATGATCCAACAAAGAGAAAATGTCAGAAATATTGCTATCATTGCCCACGTCGATCACGGCAAAACTACGCTGGTGGATGAACTGCTCAAGCAAAGCGGTATCTTTCGCGAGCATCAGGCGGTAGCCGAGCGGGTGATGGATTCCAATGATATCGAACGAGAGCGCGGTATTACTATTCTTGCCAAAAATACTGCCGTCACCTATAAGGATACCAAGATCAACATTATCGACACCCCCGGCCATGCCGATTTCGGTGGCGAGGTGGAACGGGTCCTTAAAATGGTCAATGGTGTCATTCTTGTCGTTGACGCCTTTGAAGGGCCGATGCCGCAGACCAAATTTGTCCTCCATAAGGCACTGGATTTGAAACTGCCGGTCATTGTCTGCATCAATAAAATTGATCGTCCCGAAGGTCGTCCCAGTGAAGTTACCGATGAAGTACTGGAGCTGCTTCTCGACCTTGATGTGGAAGAGGGACAGCTCGACTGTCCATTTGTCTTTGCATCGGCCAAGAGCGGCACCGCCACCCTTGACCCTGCCGCCGACGGAACCGATATGGTTCCTCTATTTGAAACCATCCTCAATTACATCCCTGCCCCAACCGGCGATCCCGAAGCCGGCACCCAGGTACTGATCAGTACCATCGACTATAATGAGTATGTCGGTCGGATCGGCATCGGCAAGGTTGACAACGGAGCGGTCCGGGTCAATCAGGAAGTGATCATCGTCAATCACCATGATCCGGACAAACAAAAAAAGGTAAAAATCAGTAAACTTTATGAATTTGACGGGCTTAATAAGATTGAAGTCAAGGAAGCCGGGATTGGCTCGATCGTGGCCATTTCCGGAATTGCCGACATCCATATCGGTGATACCCTCTGTTCTCCCGAAGCGCCCTGTCCCATTCCTTTCCAGAAAATCTCCGAACCGACTATTGCTATGCACTTCGTCGTCAATGACTCACCACTAGCCGGTAAGGAGGGCAAATACGTCACCAGTCGTCATCTGCGTGATCGTCTGTTCCGTGAACTTAATACCGATGTTTCCCTGCGTATTGAGGAGACCGACACCACCGAAGCCTTTAAGGTGTCCGGACGGGGCGAACTGCATCTGTCGGTACTGATTGAAAATATGCGCCGGGAAGGCTTTGAATTTGCCGTCAGCAAGGCGGAGGTCCTCTATCGCAACGACCCCGATGGTCACCGTCTGGAGCCGATGGAACTTACCTATGTTGATGTGCCTGAGGAATTTGCCGGTGCAGTTATCGAAAAACTCGGAACGCGTAAGGGCGAACTCCATAACATGGGGGCCGCCTCCGGCGGTTACGTTCGTCTGGAATTTTCCATCCCTTCGCGTGGACTTATTGGCTATCGCGGTGAATTCATGACCGATACCAAGGGTAATGGCATCATGAACAGCATCTTCGATGGCTACGGCCCCTATAAAGGTGATATTCAATATCGCAAGCTAGGATCCCTCATTGCCTTTGAAGCTGGAGATGCCGTTACTTATGGGCTTTACAACGCGCAGGAGCGTGGTTCCCTATTTATTGGCGCCGGCGAAAAGGTTTATGCCGGGATGGTGATCGGTGAAAGTGCCCGCGGTGAAGACATTGAGATCAATGTATGCAAGCGTAAGCAACTTACCAATACCCGTGCCTCCGGCTCCGATGATGCTCTGCGCCTGACCCCGCCTAAGATTTTAAGCCTTGAACAGGCGCTGGAGTTTATTGATACCGATGAGCTCCTTGAGGTCACCCCCTCCTCCTTACGGATC
>JAITWD010000209.1 GCA_031285465.1 Lachnospiraceae bacterium | reverse complement strand
GATAGAGCCTTGACGGGCCCGATTATAAAGCAGTGACAGATCCTCGATCATCTCTTCGGCATTACTGGTCGCCGAGTCCATTGCCTGCATTCTGGCACCGTTCTCGCTGGCAACCGATTCCACCATACCACCATAAATAAGACTGGTGACATATTTAGGAATAAGCAGTTCCAGTGCTGCCTCTTCTTTGGGCTCGAAATTCATTGGTGCCTGCCCTTTATCACCGTCACCATCCGATATGCTGCGATCACTAGCCTGCTCTACCGCTTGATCGACCTCAACCGGTAAAAGCTTAACCAGCGTCGGAATATGTACCACGGTGTTTTTGAATGCAGTATAGGCCAGATAAATCTCTCCTATTTCACCCTTAACATAAGATTCCAACACCTCACCGGCCAATCGAAGCGCATCAACATAAGCCGGCTCTTCAATGATCTCTGAGTAGTCTGCAGTAACGGTATAGCGCTTACGTAGCGAATCCCGACCCTTCTTACCGATACTATAGATCAGCAGTTCTTCATCACGAAGCTGACCCTGAGTAATAAGCTTGGTTACATTGGAATTATAACCTCCTGCCAGACCTCTGTTGGAGGTTATAACAATGACCGCCTTCTTTGTGGATGCTCCCGGCTTAAGGTAGGGATGATCAATATTGCCGGCCTTTGCTAATACAGAAGTAACCGTTTCATACATACAGCGAAAATAGGTCTGCGAACGCTCCGCCTGTTGCTTAGCACGCTGCAACTTAACGGTCGCAACCAGCTTCATGGCTTTGGTGATCTGCTGAGTACTGGTAATACTCTGTCTGCGTCTTTTTATATCTCTCATTGAGGCCATATTTACACCATCCTAATAATTTCTGTAACTATTCAGTACTTTTTATAGTTACTAACTCCTTACAATAAATGGTTGATCAAAACACGATCGGTTAACCATTTATACATCAAGCAAATGTAGCCTTATAATCCACGATGGCCTTCTTCAGCTGCTCCGCCGTTTCATCAGAAATAACTTGATCGGCAGCGATCTTAGCAGGAATAT
Source organism: Lachnospiraceae bacterium (assembly GCA_031285465.1). Taxonomy (GTDB): domain Bacteria; phylum Bacillota; class Clostridia; order Lachnospirales; family Lachnospiraceae; genus UBA935. Next base: position 7,287 of record JAITWD010000209.1, on the reverse strand, counting down.
CCGGATACTTTGTATCAATGTATTCAAATAAGCCCGCCTCAAAGCGAGTGATATCGGCTACCGGAACATCCAGTAAATATTTATTAGTCACCACATAGATGATAATAACCTGATATTGTACCGGCATCGGTTGATATTGTGGCTGTTTAAGGATTTCCCGGATACGCTCACCTTGAGCCAGCTTTTCCTTGGTATCCTCGTCCAATTCGGAACCAAACTGTGCAAAAGCCGCCAACTCACGATATTGAGCCAGTTCAACCCGTATTGGCGCCGCGATTTTCTTCATCGCCTTGATCTGCGCTGCACCGCCCACCCGCGATACCGAAAGACCGGCATTGATAGCCGGACGAAAACCAGCATTAAACATCTCGGTTTCCAAATAAATCTGTCCGTCGGTAATGGAAATAACATTGGTCGGTATATACGCCGAAACGTCACCAGCCTGTGTTTCAATAATCGGCAATGCCGTCAGTGAACCACCACCATACTCATCACTCATTCGGGCTGCCCGCTCTAATAAACGGGAATGCAGATAAAAGACGTCACCCGGATAGGCCTCCCGCCCTGGCGGACGCCTCAGTAATAAGGACAGGGTCCGATAAGCCGCCGCATGTTTGGAGAGGTCATCATAAATTACCAGTACATCCTCGCCGTTTTCCATCCACTCTTCACCAATAGCACATCCGGCATAGGGCGCAATATATTGCAATGGTGCCAACTCACTTGCTGCTGCCACCACAACGGTGGTATAGGCAAACGCACCATACTCCTCAAGGGTTTTGACTATAGACGCTACTGTGGAGGCTTTCTGCCCGATCGCAACATAAATACAACGAACCCCTTGACCTTTTTGGTTGATAATGGTATCAATCGCAATCGCTGTTTTACCGGTCTGGCGGTCACCGATGATCAGTTCCCGCTGCCCCCGTCCAATCGGTACCATTGAATCGATTGCCTTGATCCCGGTCTGTAGGGGAGTGTCCACACCTTTTCTGGCAATAACGCCCGATGCAACCCGCTCAATTTTTCTGAAACGACTGGTTTGGATCGGTCCTTTACCATCGATCGGCTGTCCTAAAGCATTAACCACTCGCCCCAGCATGGCATCACCAGCCGGAACTTCAACTACCCGACCGGTGGTTTTAACCGTATCACCCTCGTTGATGTTCTTATGACTGCCCAGCAATACTGCGCCGACATTATCCTCTTCCAGGTTAAGCACCATACCGAATACATCTCCGGGAAATTCCAGCAATTCGCCCTGCATGGCATTTTCCAATCCATGTACACGGGCGATACCGTCAGCAACCTGAATGACCGTACCCACATTGGACACTTCGAGTTCCGAAGCATATCTTCTAATCTGTTCTCTAATAACGGAACTGATTTCTTCCGGTCTTAAATTCATGAATTTATACGCACCTTTCTTAAATTTATGGTTTTGATGTTAATATCTCCATCAAAATTTGGCAAACTGTAATCAAAAATCACTTCACTTCAACCTCTTGACGTGGTGTTATTTGTGTCGTGAGCAATTGCTTCTGCAATTTTGCCAGTTTACTCTTTACACTACTGTCCACTACCCGATCACCGATACGGATTACCATTCCGCCGATCAAGCTGGCATCCACGCTAAAGTGCATCTCCATTTGACGGAAATCGGTCACCGACAACAAACGCTCTTCTATTTGTGCTTTACGTATTTCCGTCAAAGTTATTGCGCTAACTATGTGCGCAACACCAATTCCTTGCAACTTCTTAACCTCTGCACAAAAATAATCAAGAATTGTTTCGATTTCGCGATAACGATCTTTCGTCACGATCAACAAAAGAAATCCGGTCAACTCATCAGAAATACGCCCCTTAAAACATTCGGTCAATACCGCACATTTTTCTTCCTTGCGGATTTTGGGATGGTTCATCAGGCGCGTAAAATCAGGGTTCGCTTCCAAAATCAGACGGATTTCGGTTAATTCACCCAGGAATTCTTCGGTCTTTGCTTCTTCGACGGCAAGTTCAAATAATGCCTCACCATATGTTTTAGAAATCAGCTTAGCCATGTGCTTTTACCCATTTCCTTTAAAGTATCATTAATTAAGCCCTCTTGGATCGTTGTATTGATTGATGCAGTAACTACTTTCGCCGCCATCAGGGCAGCAATATCAACTATTTCCCGCTTAACATCATCGGCGGCCTTTTGTTTCTCAAGTTCGGCTTCTACACGGGCCCGCTCTATTATCCGAGCCGCATCTGCTTTGGCCTCTGCCAAAATTTTACTCTCACTCGCTAAAGCACGTTTCCGGGCATCGCCCAGGATTTCCTCTGCTTCGGCATCAATATTCTTTAGCTTGGCTTCGTATTCTTCCTTTAACGTCGCTGCGCTTGCCATATCAGCAGCGGTTTTATCCAATTCGTCACGAATCTTATCCCGCCGTTTTTCCAACATCGCTCTAGCTGGGTTAAACAGATTGTATGATGCGACAAAAAACAGCACGAAAACTGCAATGATCATCAGCACAACATCAGCTAAAAGCTGAAGATCAAGATCAAACAAACGTGGTTCCATCACCGTAGCCAGAATAATTTTGTTATATATCATACCGCTCAAGGCTTAAGCCTCCTTTCATCAATATACAGGTTTTGTGAGGCTCCGTAGTAATCCACGAAAACTTCATCGGGAACACCACGGTACTGCCTCGTGGCTGTTGCCTCTTACGGTACTAACGGCTGTACGAACATCAGGAACATTGCAACCAGCAAGCCATAAAGACCGGTGGTTTCGGCAACCGCCTGACCCAATAACATTGTTGATGTAATATCCGATTTGATACTGGGATTACGGCTAACTGCCTGAGCTGCCATACCAGCAGCATTACCCTGACCGATACCGGTTCCAATACCGGAAATAACGGCAATACCTGCACCGATCGCTGAGCATCCTAAAATAAAGTTTTCATTGAATTCCATCTTTTTTCCTCCTCATGCTTTTAGCATTTTAATATTATCATTTAATTTTAATAATTACTGAGATTCATTATGCCTATTTAGCTTTCCGTTTCACAAACACTCGCTATATAGGTCATCGTCAACATACAGAATACATAGGTCTGGATCGATCCGGAAAAGAGATCGAAGTAAACATGTAGCGCCGCCGGCCAAATAAGGGCAACCTGCGACAACATCCCATATACCAGCGCCATCATTACCGCCCCCGATAAGATATTAGCAAACAAACGAAGAGATAACGACATCGGAATGGCAACTTTACTGATTAGATTGATCGGCATCCAAATAGGCCACGGATCCAACAGTGCCTTGAAATATCCCGACATCTTCTGATGTTTTATTTCATTGAAGTTAATCATAACAAAGGTTATGAGTCCCAGTGCCAAGGTCACACCATAATCGGCTGTCGGTGGCCGCAGTCCAAAGAGACCAGAAATATTGCTCAGTAAAATAAAGATAAAGAGTGTTCCGATATAATTACGGAACTTAGGGGCATGTTTACCCATCGCACTGTTGATCATCCGATCCAGCATTTCCACGACCATCTCTACCACGTTCTGGAAACCCGACGGGACCTCAGCGGCCTTCTTCATCACCCGTTTGGCTAAAATGCTGAAAACAATGATCACCAGCATAACAATTACCAAACATATATGGGTGGTTGTTATCCATAGAGTCTGTCCGAACAATTGATAGGGAAAGACACCTTTGATCATGAAGTCAATATCAGCACCGCCGCCAGTCAATAAAATCCCCGCTCCCATAGATTCACCTCCTTAATAATTTATGTGTAATCGGCCGCAAATAAGCCGCTACCTTTAAACCCATCAGTCCTAAAAAAAATGCCAACGGTTGTGCCACACCGGTAACCATAACCAATACCATCGCCACTGTGATCACCGCATAACGGATCAGGTTATCCTTAGTCGCCACCCGCGGAGCATCGGTCCCATGATCAAGATATCGAGTGATCGACCACCACATATGTAACGCACTTAGTAATGCCAGCAAGATTCCCAACCACAATCCCAGACTGTAACCGACCTTATCATGTAAGAACCAAACCACTGTTAACTGACATAATACTCCAAAGAATACAATACCAACCCATATTTCCACCAAAGTAGTGTCAATCTTTTTTATTTTTTCCCAAATCATCTTTATGTTGATTCCTTATTCTATCACGTTTACTTTCCTGTGAATATATCTTCTTTGCAAAAAAATATATATTACGGAATCCTGCCAGAGCTCCCATGAAAAAAAGGATTATTACCAGGAAGGAGGTCCCCAGTTTCCGATCCAGAAAAATCCCAAGAAATGTGCATAATAAAATGGGCACCAGCATATTAATGCCAAACTGTGTGATCATTGTCAATGACTGATAAACATTTTTACCCCACTTCACCGCTTCATCCCTTCCATAACATTCACTAAATTTGATTATACTAAGATTATCATGATATGTCAAAAAAAATGCACTAAATTATCAAATCTTTATATAAATTATACACATTGACTTTTAAACCGGATGATAGTACGATGGCATCATATACAAAATTCCCTGTACGGAAGAATGACAAAGCCATTCTTCCCGCCCTGTTGCTCAAGGCGTTTTTTCAATAAACTGTTTGTGCCTGCGGCCAAGCGTTTGCAGGTGCCGGGAAGGCATGGTTATTGATATGGAAAATCCGATTCTGTACCGTAAGCGCATTATACCGGATGAATGTATCCGACTTAAGGACGACATCATCCTCTCCTGTCATGACGATCACATCGTAACCGCTTGGAACGCCCTGAAACCTAAGAAGGATCTGCATCATGGTTATTCCTGCTATTTTTTAAATGAGGGTATTAAGGTAAGTAAATTCTTCCAACGCGATGATTCGCTTATCTGCTGGTATTGTGATATTGTCGAATATGATTATAATCGTGAGTCCAACTCTTTGGTCACGACCGATCTGCTGGTCGATGTGATTGTATATCCTGATGGTCTGGTAAAGGTGGTTGATCTGGACGAGCTGGCCATAGCACTGGAAGCAAAAAGCATTACCGCCGACCGTCTTGGCAAGAGTCTTCTCATTGTCAACAAGCTTTTACAGATAATCTATAATGGAGAATTCTCCTCCCTACAGCAATACATAAATGAAGTAAGTCATTAGAATTGGCCGGCCATTGGTTTATCCTTGGTTCCGGCCGATTTTTTAATAATTTTTAATAGAATATATGTCCGCCGATCGCGATGCCTTTGCCTTCAAGTTCCGGGATCGGTGTCCTAAAGAACAGAAAGTTTCCCACCGGCGATGCTCCCGCCATTGCTTCATCGGCCGCACGGTAACATGCCGCTGTCGCACGATCCTCCGTTAATGCAAGCGCCAATCGTTGACTGGCAACCGGAGAGAACTGCTTGTTTTGATAGATAACCTCAATTATGGTATTGGGAAAAACCGGACTCAGTACACGATTCATCACCACCGCACCGACCGCAACCTGACCGGTGTAGGGCTGATTACCTGCTTCGCAATAAATCAGATTGGCCAATAGCTTACGATCACCTTCGGCAAAGGAAACCTCGGATAAACTCCGCCAGGTCATCTGGGCCGCCAATTCTGACAACCGCTGCTCTTCTGCCAGTTGTTCCTTAAGTACTTTGATATTGGCATCACGTTCCTTTATTTCCTGTTCATGTGCGATCATCTCCTGCTCTGCCTGTGAAATCTGATCGTCATATCCAGAAATTGTTGCCAATGTTCCATTAACCAGGCCGGTATATCGGTCCTGTTCTGCCCGCACCTCGGCAGCCAGACCGTCCAGCTCCTCCTTCTCCGCGATCAAGCGATCTCTCGTCGCAGTCACATCTGCTTCTATTTGTTTAAATTCAATCAGCTTCTTTTCATCATATTCCGCCAATTGTTCATAATATTCATTGCGATTAAGGAAATCCGAAAAATCTGCTGCTGCCAACAACGATTCAAGCAGGACAAAATCGCGTTTTTCATACATAAATTTAATCCGCAGCTTCATCGCTTCGTATTGTTCATCCCGTATCCGGATAGCTTCGGCCAAAGCCTGCTCAGTGGTTGATATCTCCGTTTTTTTCTCAACAATTGCCTGCTCCAGATCGGTCAGATTATTGCTAACTTCAGTCAGTTGATCATTTAACTCACCTAACTTCACTTCATATTCTTGCTGGGTCTCCTCCAGATCATCCTTTTCCTGGGCGGTCTCCTCTAATTCCCGCTGTGCCTGTTCCCGTTCTGCTTTTTCCTGATCCAATCGTTCCTGGGTGGTCGTCGCTGATGTAACTAATGGAACCGAGGATAGTACGAAACAAACCATCAACAAGAGGGCAACGATAACCAATACAGAACCTCTATTGCCAATATGGGGACTTCTATTAATATCGCGTCTTCTATTGTCAATACTGTATCTTCTAAACATGACCAGCAACCTTTCTATCTTCAAATTTCCAACTATTCCCTGTGCATTTCGCAGATTTCATCTGCGAAACTGCTTGAATAAAAACTTGAAAAATCTATGATTTATCAAACTATTATCAACCCAAACGTTTACTTGAGTTATAATTCCAGCTCAATCCGCCGGCCGGTCCGTTCGTAACGATAATAACGAACTCCCGCGGCATCCAACATCCGTTTGGAAGCAATAACCGCATCGGTGTCAGCATATTTGTCACTGTCATATACAACGGTTCGTATACCAGACTGTATGATCGCCTTAGCACACTCATTGCAGGGAAAGAGCGAAACATAAATCTTAGCCCCTTCCAAGCTGCCACCACGATAATTCAAAATTGCATTTAATTCACTGTGGGTTACATAAGGATATTTGGTCTCCAGCTCTTTCCCCTCTCGTTCCCAGGGAAACTCGTCATCAGAGCACCCCGATGGGAAGCCATTATAACCCATTGATAAAATTTTGTTATCGGAACTAACAATACAGGCACCAACCTGCGTCCCTGGATCCTTCGAACGCAACCCCGATAAAACCGATACACCCATAAAGTATTCATCCCATGTAAGATAATTTTTTCTTTTCATAAAATCCACCTTGATCTGGTTGACTGCACTTACAGCTTTCAGAGTCTTTACCGGTCAAACTTAACCGCGCAAATCTATTTGGTTCCAAAAATACGATCACCGGCGTCGCCCAATCCGGGAACGATATACCCGTGGCTGTTTAATTTTTCATCTAGTGCTCCAATATAGATATCTACATCCGGATGATCGGTCTGCATTCTTTCGACCCCCTCTGGCGCAGCGATAA
>JAITWD010000198.1 GCA_031285465.1 Lachnospiraceae bacterium | reverse complement strand
AACTGCCCGGCGCATGCATCGGCGATATGAAGGAGAGGAATCCCGACCGACGCCTGCATCGCCGGTACCACCTTATGCATGGTATTGGTACAAAGGACAATAAAATCTGCGCCGGCGTTTTCCAGACAATGGGCCGCCTCAGCCAGAATATCACCGGCACCTTCCCAGTCGCCGGCGGTCTGAGCGGCCTCGATCTCCGCAAAATCAACACTATACAGCACTATCTTAGCCGAGTGAAAGCCACCCAGCTGCTCCTTAACCGTCTCATTGATAATCTCATAATAGGTGACGGTGCTTTTATAGCTCATCCCGCCGATCAATCCGATTGTTTTCATCTTAATCTCCCAATGCCTCTCCAAAATAAAAATTTGAAAAATCTATGATTTTTCAAACTAACCCCCATGCATTTCGCAAGTTTTACTTGTGAAACTGCTTAAATAAAAATTTGAAAAATCTATGATTTTTCAAACTAACCTCCGTTAGTTTTCTTAACTGTCTAAATATCAGCACTTTTTTTACATTTTGTCAATCATAAAAAATAAAAATAACCATAAAAAATAAAAATAATTATAAAAAAATAAAAAAATAATTACCATCATTTGCCTGATGTTATTTATTTATATTTTATTTTCTTCATTTTTTTTTAATTATTCTTGTATTTTAATATTTTTAAAGATATACTTTAAAGTAGGTCTAAAGTAACACTGATTAAATCAGCAGTTTCTTATTAACCTAATCTAAAAAATCATAAGAGGAGTCCAAGATGAACAGTATTCAACAAAAGATTCTTAAATCTATTATCACCAACGTCATCATTGTCGCTCTGACGGTCGGTATCGTTGCGGTCGCCGTCAACTTTATCAGTACCAATGCTATTTTACAACAAAATATGACCGAGACGGCACATATCGCCGCATTAAGTGTCGAGCAACAGATTCAGTCATATAAGAATCTGGTGGTGGAAATGGGAACCTCGACCTGGTTTGCCGATCCCGACATCAGTGTCGAGGAGAAACAGCGGGTGATGGACCAGAAGATCAGCGAGCATAATCTGGCGCTGGGCGGTGTTATCGGAGCCGATGGTATCGGGGTACTTAATGGGACCGACTATAACGAGCGGGGATATTTCCAACGCGGTATGCAAGGTGAGATAAGTGTGGAGGATCCGCTTCTTTCTAAAACCCTTAATGAATATACTGTTGTAATTGCTGCACCACTATGGGAAAATGGCGATTATGGCAGTGAGATAATCGGAGTGGTCTTTGTCATTCCGCAGTTCACCTTCCTTGACGATTTTGTTACCCAGATCGAGGTGTCCGACAACTCGACCGCTTACATAATCAACGAGAACGGACTGACCGTGGCACATGAAGACCGGGAAAAGGTTACCACCCAATTCAATCTCAATGAGAGCATTGCCGCAGGATCGGAGTATAACAGCTTTAAACAACTTGCCGCTGTCGAGCGGGAGATGATGGCGGGTAAGAGCGGTTTCGATAATGTCTGGCTGGGCCTAGAGCAGAATATGGTTGCCTATGCGCCCATTGATGACGGAAATGGCTGGAGTCTGGCGATATACGCCCCAACCACCGATTTTATGCTCACCACCTATATCGGGATTGCCTTATTGGTGGTCATTTTGGTAGTCGGGATTATTTTCTCGATCGGTAAAGCCAAGGCGGTTTCCCAGCAGATCGGTGATCCGGTCAAAGCGGTAGTAGAACGGATAAAATTATTGGCGGAGGGTGACATCCACACCAATTATACGGTGGTCGATACCGGTGATGAGATTGGTCAGCTTTCGGTGGCGATCCAAAACATGATGGAACGGTTCAATCTGATCATCAACGATATGGACAGCTTATTGGAAGAGATGGCAACCGGTAACTTTGATGTACACACCGAGAATGACAGGATTTATATCGGCGATTTCAGTAATCTCGTCGTTTCCATAAAAAATATCAATGTTTCTCTGACCAAGGCACTACAAAATATCCGTCAGACCTCCGGTCTGGTGGCAAGTAATGCCGATCAGATGTCCGGAACATCGTTGTCGCTTGCCGAAGGTGCGAACGACCAGGCCGCCGCAGTACAGGAGCTATTGGCGACCATTACCGATGTCAGCGACCAGGTCCGGGAGAATGCCCGCAAAAGTGCCAAGGCAAGTGAAAAGGTATTGGTTATCCGTGACGAGGCGGGGGATAGTAAGGGTCAGATGGAAGGCATGACCAAGGCGATGGATCGGATCAATGAGACCTCCGCCAAGATCGAAGAAATCATTAAAACCATTGAAAGTATTGCTTCAAAGACTAACCTGTTATCACTCAATGCGGCGATTGAAGCCGCCCGCGCCGGTGAGGCGGGTAAAGGCTTTGCCGTGGTGGCTGAGGAAGTACGGCAGTTGGCAGGACAGAGTGCCGAAGCGGCGGTGGATACCAGAACCTTGATCGAAACCTCGCTGCGGGAGGTGCAACAGGGTAATATAATGGCCAGTCAGACCGCTGAATCACTGGAGCGGGTGATCGAAGGGATCAAGGATGTGGTGACCGAGATCGAAGGGGTGGAAAGTATGTCCAACCAACAGGCACTGTCGATGGAACAGCTAACCCAGGGTATCCAGCAGATTTCGATGGTAGTTCAAAATAACTCGGCAACCTCGGAGGAGAGCTCAGCAGCAAGTCAGGAACTTGCGGAACATGCGGAACGACTCAACAGCTTGGTCGATCAGTTCAAGCTGATGAAGTAAAGGGTAGGTAACGTAAATACAAATATTATGCAAATTGAGGAGAAGTATCATGGGCCAACATTATCTATTTAAATTATTTAGGAAAAAATACATAACCGGAACCATTATCACCTTTATTCTGATCATTGTCGCGGTGGTCTTTACCGGCTTATTGGTTACGAGTGAATATGACCTGCCGAGCATTTCAGAGGTGAGTAGCAATAGTGACATCATTGGTGCATCGGGCGATGAGGAGCAACTGGTATCGCTGACCGTGACCAATCTTGTCCATAACGATTTTGTGGTGGAAGATGAGGACGGTAAAATTATTCTCTATGATTTTTTTGCTGAAATTGAAGAAACCGGTGAACCGGTCATTGTCAGTCTAAGGGCTGATAAAATCTCTGAAGAAGAATTGACCAATCCGCCTGCCAGTTATAAGATATGGACCGGTTTTGTGTATCGGGATTGGGATTATAACGCGTCACTTGCCCAGGAATTTTTTGAGGGTGATCTGGATCAATTCCAGGAGGTTTATACCGGCGAAATTGTTGAAGAGATCAATATGTTTATGATCATGGTGAGCGATTCGGGATATATATGGATCGGTGGTATACTTACGATATTGGCTCTGCTCGCCTTTCTCTATAATCTGATCAATATTTTCACCGTTAAAGGCTGTAAACCCTACCGTGAATTTAAAAAGATTGCCGGCGACCTGGAGCGCAATCTTGACAGTATCGATCGGGAGATCAGGGACGGCAGTCCGACTAAGGTCGGTAAGATTTTGATCTCTAAATCCTGGTTGATCAATGAGCAGTATTATGTTGTCCGGTTGGAGGATGTTATCTGGGTCTACAATGAAGAGATTGCCCATTACCGGAATGGCATCCATACCGGAACCAGCCATAAGGGTCAGCTTGGCCTCAAAAATGGCAAGATAGTCCGGGCATATGATACCTATAAGAAGGATGTCACCCATCTTTTCCTGGAAACTATGCCAAAGGTTTGTCCGTATGCCGTCTATGGCTTCAGCCCGGAGCTTAAGAAGATGTTTAAGGATGAGCGGGAAAAAATCATTGCCGTGGTGGATGAGCGGCGACAGGAAGCCGGTGTGTATGAGAACACCAATACCGGTTACAATATTTAGGGAGTGATTTTCATATGATTTTCAAACATGCCGTCTCAGCGGTATAAAGAATACATTTATGCAATTTAAAAATTCTAAGTCTCCTTTCTTGGAGACTTAGAATTTTTTATATCATAGGAAAATGCTCCTAGTCATTTATAGCTGTTTTGTGTGGTGACGGTACTGTTTAGGTGGGGCATTTATAACTGACCGTTGTGTTTCATTTTATAAATCCGTCCTTCATAGGCACGCAGTTGGTTATCCTTCTTTTCGGCGGAGTGGCCGGAAACTTGTCCCGGTACTGGGGGATCGACAGGATAGTTGGATAAGATCAGATCATAGTGAGCGATTTCCACGATCAGTCGGTTCCGTCCTCCCGGCAGTGGTAATAGTTCTTTTCCCAAATTAAAAATCATCAGATAGTGTTCATTTTCAAAAGACCGTCGGTAACACAACAGATCGTGCACCTTCTTATGCTCAAAGGTGATGGTGCCTTTGGTAAAGGCCGCGGTCTTGCGTCGTAGCTTGGTCAGACGCCGATAGAAGGTGAGGCAGGAACGATCATCGCCTTCCTGGTCGGCAGCGTTACAGTGTGCCTCATCGCCGTCATTTTTGATCCACGGGGTTACAAAAACCGGTGAGAAACCGGCGTTAGGCGCGGAGGACCATTGTACCGGGGTGCGCGCATGGTCACGGCTACCGGCTAAGATACGGGAAAAGGCATCAGTGTCGGACGATGATCCGCACAGTTCACGGTAACGATTGAGGGTTTCCACATCGCGGAAATCCTCGATCGATTTAAAGTCTTTATTGATCATGCCCAGTTCCTGCCCCTGAAAGATAAAGGGGGTTCCCTTTAAGGTCATTTGGATCATGCCCAGTAGCTTTGCCAGTTCCCAGCGGAAGCGGTGGGTGTGATCGATCTTGGAGACCATCCGGGGGTTGTCATGGTTATCATAGAAGAGGGACATCCAGGAGCTATCGGCATAGTGCTCCATCCAGTCGATAAGATAGTCTTTATAATAATTGAGGTCATATTCATAGATATCAAAACGGGTGTGTCCTGGGGTTTCCAGATGATCAAAGGAGAAGATCATATTTAATTCTCCCCGTCGGTCGTCGGTCAGTAGTTTGCCCATTTCCATGCCCACGCCGGGGGTTTCGCCGACCGAGAAGGCATCGTAGGGGGCGAAGGCCTCCTGTCTCATTTCTTTAAGGTACTGGTGGAGGCGGGGACCGTGAAAGTAGTGTTCGATCCCGGTAAAACCCATTAGGTCGCCGATAAAGGGGTGACCATCGGGCAGTTCATTTTCCGGATCAGGCATCGTCGTCTTGGAAATGTAGTTGATCACATCCAGACGGAAGCCGTCCACGCCCTTTTCCAGCCACCAGCGGATCATAGTATAAACCTCCTGGCGCATCGGCGGATGATCCCAATTAAGGTCCATCTGCTTGCGGGAGAAAAGGTGGAGTCCCCACACCCCTTCGTCCTGGTATTCATTCCAGGCACTGCCACTGAAAAAAGAGGTCCAGTTATTAGGCTTTTTGCGCAAAAAGTAAAAGTCACGGTAGGGTGAATCGGGCGAAGACAGTGCAGCTTTGAACCAACGATGCTCATCGGAGGTATGGTTGACGACAAGATCCATCACCAGTCGCATCCCGCGGGCATGAATGGCACCGAGCAGCCGGTCAAAATCGTCCATGGTGCCAAATTGGGGATCGATCTTGGTGTAATCACGAATATCATAACCGTTATCATCGCCGGGTGAATCATAGATGGGTGAGAGCCAGAGGGCATCCACGCCCAGTGCCTTAAGATAATCCAGCTTCGATTCAATACCAGCAAGATCGCCGATGCCATCGCCGTTTCCATCCATAAAACTACGGGGATAGATCTGGTAGAAAACGGCCGTTTTCCACCAGGGCAGGGGGGCGGTTTTATCAGCTGGCGAGACATTATCGGAGGAGAGTGCCAACCGGTCGGGTGACCGATTAAGCAGTCCGATCAGGCATTCAAAAAAGCCGTCGCCCAGGCGTTTACCCATGAGGCGCTTTAAAAAGGAGAGCCGCAGTGTCCCAACCAGCGGATGTAAAACCAGTCGTTTAGAGATACCGGCCTGCAATAAAATCTTCTCGATCACATCGTGTCCGACCGGATGGGCGTATAAATCCCGAATCCGGCTATTTAAATCAAAAATCTGCATAGTAATTGCACCGTTCCCTTCCATTGATCATTCGGTCAATTCGGTTAAACCATCAATCCTTCAGTCAATTCGGCTAAAGCGTGGTGAGGGTGATTTATTCCAAATCCCCTCGCGCTGCCAGATCCTGTAAAATCTGTTCATGCTTTGCCCGATCGATCTTATACCGGCTCCGATAGATAAAGAAGCTTGCCAGGAT
>JAITWD010000262.1 GCA_031285465.1 Lachnospiraceae bacterium | reverse complement strand
GCCGGTTTTTACGATAAGACAAGCGTTAAGGCTATGGACAGAACGGAGTGGAACAGACAATATGCAATGGTGGAAGCGCAATAGAGATTTCTTACAAGACAAGGTAGTGCCGGGGATATTTTACCTGGGACTTACAATAGAGCTTATCATTATGCTGGTTGAAATAAGTTCACTGGCACCCCTTCCCGAAGGGCAATTGTTCAGGGTAACTTTTTTGTTGTTTGCATTTAAGGTGGCGGTAACCGGTCGTACCCGTAAGGAATGGCTGGTGCTGGCGATCACGCTAGTTCTTGCTGGTGCATTTTATTTGTATACCGGTGAAAATATCCTGCTACGGGCGGTAGCTTTTGTGGCAGCCATGAAGGGCATTAAACTTGTGCCAGCACTAAACTATCTCTTTGTGGTAACCCTGGGCGGTTGCATTGTGATGATCGGGTTGTCCTTGTTGGGCGTGGTGGGAGCGGTTAGCCTGACTCAGGAATTCCGACAGGGTATGATTGAAACCAGGTACAGCTTAGGCTTGGGACATCCGAACGGACTGCATTGTATGTTTTTAATGTTGCTTTTATTGTATATGTATATTTATCGGAAACGGCTAAGTTCGGTTAAATTTGCCCTGATATTCATTATGAATTTAGGGATGTTTTATCTTACCGACTCTAAAACCGCATTTGCGATTACGACAATGGCGATCGTCGTAACCTTTATTTTTTATAAATCGGTTAAACTTCAAAGCGCTAACTGGATCTATATTGTGGGAATCATTATTTTTATTGGCTGTATCGGGCTATCGATATGGGCGGCGGAGGTATCAAAGGATACTGTAAGTAATTCAATACTGGACATGATCGATCGTTTTTTTTCCGGTCGTATCAGGAACCTATATTGGAACACGGAGGCTCATGCCGGTGCATTAACCTCCTGGAAGTCCTTTTCCATACCAGGGCACTTTGATTACTACTTTGATATGGGCTGGGTCAGAATGTTTTACTGGTTCGGTATCATACCGGGGATGGTTATGACGGTGATGCAGGTGCTATTAATTGCAGAATGTCGTCGCCATAAGGATTACATGGCGATGATCTTAATCGTAATGCTGGCAGTTTATACGATCGTTGAGGCCCATCTGGTCTCGGTCTATCTGGCAAGAGCTTTCCCATTATTTTTCTATGGCGCGTACGGTAGTGCGATGTTACATGTCGGGAGTGGTGAAACTTGCTATTTTTGGGGAATATTCAAGAAGGGCATGCGGGGGGCGCACCCACAGGAGGGCGAATGAAACAGAAAAATAAAGTGATGGAAGTATACGGTTTGTGGCTTGCCGATTTATTGTGCATCTGGTTATCATTTATGCTGTCGACCTATCTGCGCCATGGTAATTTCCGTGATATGGAAGATAAAGGGATCCACTTTCAGGTCTGTCTGATCTTTTTATTGTTCTGTACCGTCTATAACTTTTTTGTTGACTGGAATCGTGATTTCGTCAAGCGTAGCTGGCAAAAAGAAGCGGGAACAATAGTAAAGTATAATATAATAATGATTCTGGTGGTAGAAAGCGTTTTGGTTGCATTAAAGTGGGCGGAGGTTTTTTCCCGTCTGGTAACATTGTATTTTATTATCAGCAATATTATCATTGGCTTTCTTTTGCACCTGCTCATCAAGAAGATACTACACTTTCACTATTCCAATGACAAAGAGGTTATCAAGGTTTTAGTGGTGAGCCAAAACAATAATTTGGAGAGCACCTTGGAGCGCTTGACTAAGGAATTGGGCATTCACTATCAGATTACGGCACTAGCCTGTCTGGATGAAGATCGTTCCGGTCAGGAGGTCGGCGGAATCCCAATTGTGGCGGGGATGGACGACCTGATCGAGGTGACCACCAGCATGGCTTTTGATGAGGTATTCATTAATACCCCAGAGTTGTCACAGCGCAAGATTAAGGGTTTGATCAACGGGTTTGATGAGATGGGGGTTAATTGTCATTATAATCTTGAATTGCCCGATGTGGAGTCCAACCGCAGTAAGATTGATACCTTTGCCAATTATACCGTGATTACCTATACCCGTTTTCAAAGCAGTTATAAGCGGTTGCTGATCAAGCGGTTGATGGATATCTTAGGGGGGCTGGTTGGGGTGATCATTACTACTTTGTTTTTGCCTTTTGTGGCGATGGCCATTAAGCTGGAATCGCGGGGACCGGTCTTTTTTTCACAGGTCAGGATTGGCCGTAATGGCAGGCGGTTCAAGATTTACAAGTTCCGTTCAATGTATCAGGATGCAGAGGAACGCAAGAAGGAACTGATCACCCATAATGAAATCTCAGGATTAATGTTTAAGATGGAGAATGATCCACGGATTACCAAGGTGGGACGGTTTATCCGTAAGACCAGTATTGATGAGTTACCACAGTTTCTCAATGTGTTGGTCGGGGATATGAGCCTGGTAGGAACCAGGCCACCGACCTTGGATGAATTTGAGAAGTATAATCAGTATTATCGACGGAGGATAAGCCGAACTCCCGGTTTGACCGGTTTGTGGCAGGTTAGCGGACGTAGCGAGGTAGACGATTTCGATGATGTGGTAAAATATGACCTGCAGTATATTGACAGTTGGTCGTTACGGTTGGATATCAAAATTTTGTTGAGGACTCTTGGGGTGGTTTTTACCGCTAAGGGATCTAAATAAAAGTTGAACAGATTAGGAGTAATGCGGTAAAGATGGAAAAACGCATCAGGGTGGTGATGATCGGGGCCGACAGACGGGTTCATGGCGGCGTATCGGCAGTGGTTAATAATTACTATCAGGCGGGTCTTAACGATAAGGTCGGTCTGATCTATATCGGAACGATGATTGATGGCAGTAAGGGGCGCAAATTACTTAAAGCTATGATGGCATTTTTTCATTTTTTATTGGTTCTGCCGTGGATGCAGATATTGCATGTTAATATGGCCGCCGATGCCAGTTTCTATCGAAAGCAGGTTTTTATTAAGACAGCGGTACGGTTTAATAAAAGGATCGTTATCCACGAGCATGGTGGGGACTTTAATGGCTTTTATTATGAGCGGTCGGGGGTAGCAGCGCAGAAAGGGATCAGGGCGACATTAAATATGGCCGATCGATTTATCGTACTGTCAAAGCAATGGGCCGATTTTTTCCGTCCCCTGGTTTCGGAGGAAAAGCTGATGGTGCTGGAAAATGCCATTGCCATTCCGCCGGAGGGTAAGCGTGATCACACTGGACAAGCGATACTCTTTCTGGGACGACTCTGCCGGGAGAAAGGGATTGGAGAGTTACTTTCGGCAATGCCTTTGCTTGTGGAATCTCTCCCGGAGGTCCGGTTATACCTGGGTGGTGTGTGGGAAGATAATGTTTTGGCAGAGCAGGCGAAAGCATTGGGCGATTTAGTTACCTGGCTGGGGTGGATCGATGACGACGAAAAAAAGCGCTGGATGGAAGAGTGTAGCATTTTCGTTTTACCCAGCTATTTTGAGGGGCAACCGGTTTCATTGCTGGAGGCGATGGCAGCTGGTATGGCGGTTGTGAGTACCGCTGTGGGCGGCATTCCGCAAATCATAGAGAGCGGGATCAATGGGTTGTTGGTCGAGCCGGGCGCGGTCCCTTCTTTGACCGACGGGCTCAAGCGGTTGCTTTTAGATGAACAATTGCGGGAAAACTATGGAAGGGCGGCACGTGAGCGGATCATCAAAGATTATGATATGGCTCATCGGGTAGAGGAGCTGGTGAAAATATATGAACGGCTTAAGGGGGAAGGTAATGAATAGGTCACAGCAAATCATTAGCATTATTGTTCCGGTTTATAACGCCGCCGCTTTCCTGGATCGTTGCGTTCAAAGTCTGCTTAAGAAGCGGTGGACAGCACTGGAAATAATCTTGGTGGATGATGGTTCGACCGATGAAAGCGGAGCGCTGTGTGACCGATATGCACAGGCGGATGATCGGGTCAGGGTAATCCATCAGGCTAACGGTGGCTTGATGGTGGCATGGCAGGCAGGAGTGGCGGAATCGACAGGCTCCTACCTGTGTTTTGTTGATAGCGACGACTGGGTGGAGTCGGTAATGATTGAGGAAATGGCAGCACACCTGGATCTTGGCGGGGGAGAAGTGATCTGCTGCAATCACCTGATTGAGCGGTCGGACCGATCGGTTTACGTAAAACATGGATTGGCACCGGGGTGTTATGAAGGGGAGGGACTGGCTAAAGTATTTCGGGGCATTTTGGGAAATGAGCAGCGATTGATTTCCTTTTCACGCTGCATGAAATTGATCAACCGCGAATTAATTGAGAACAACTTAGTCTATTGTAATAAAGCGGTCAGAATGGGTGAGGATGTTAATATTATTTTGCCGGCACGGCTGGATAGCCGGCGGATCGTGATCATGGCCGATGGTTACTTTTATCACTATCTTTATAATGATATGTCGATGGTCCATGCCTATGATCCCGGACTATATGAAAATATCCGTTTGTTAGGAAGGATTATCCGGGAGATTTTCCAGAAGAAAGCGGTGCTCAATAAACTTAATCTGACCGGCCAGGAGATTGATCGGCAGTGTGGTCAGGAATATTTATTTTTGTTGATGTTGGTTCTTAAGAATGAGGCCCGGGGTAATCGACAAGGCAATGAATACCTAAAGAATATTAAGATGGTGGGACGCATGGAGCAGACCCCTAAGCTGGTAGCATCCTATCCGGTCATACTGAAAGAGAAGGCCAACCGGTTGCTATGGATGGTGTTAAGGTATCCATATGGACCGTTCATCCTCCTGTTAAGAATGGCGATGAAGGGCTTCTATGGATTGCGTGAGCGAGGACGGAAATGACAATAAAAGAAAAGGATATGGAACGAATAGAAGCGAATAACACGACAACAAAAATAAATGCACCATTAACGGAAACAAACCGGATAGAACAGGACAGGATCAGCGTCATCGTACCGGTGCATAACGGTCAGGAGTATCTGCAGGCTTGTGTGGAAAGTATTGTGACACAGTCGGAACAGGCGATCGTTATAGAGGTGATCATTATCAATGATGGTTCGACCGATAAAACGGCAGCGGTTTGTGAGCGGTTACAGGAAGAATACAACGGGGTCAAGGTAATAACCATGGAAGACCTGGGGGTATCATGCGCCCGTAATGCCGGCCTGGCAATGGCGACCGGTACCTACGTAACCTTTGTCGATGCCGATGACCGGCTATTGCCGGGCGCGTTGATCGCTCTGCTTTCATTAGCGAAGCGGACCGACAGTGATATAACCGGGTGCGGTTTTGCCCCGTGGCAAAGTGAAGAAGAATTTGACCGGCTAAAAGGAAAGGGTGATCAGAAGGCAACAAGAGTCAGGGAGAACACCTATAGCGGAATCGAATTTATTGACAAAGGAATCCTCAGCGGGGATACCCGTTGCTGGAGTAAGCTTTACCGACGGCAAAGCATTATTGATATCCGCTTTGAAGAAGGGATATCGATAGGCGAGGATATGCTATTTGTGTTGGCGACCGCCAGTGCAGTCCGGCGGATAACCATTTCCGATCGCCCTGGTTACGCCTATTTTCAAAATCCCCATGGTGCCATGAACCGCACCTTTCGGGCAAGCTATATGGATCAGATCACCTGCTGGCAGATGGCGGCGAAACGGATAGATAAACTGCGGCCGGATCTAACCTACCGGGCAACGGGAATCTTACTGATATCCATTTTGTTGACGGTGGGCAAGATTGCCGAATTACCATCGGTGGATAGAAAGCAAAATCAGGGCAGAATAAAACTTTGCCGGCAGTATCTTAAGGAGGCGATAAAGGTACCAGGCGCTTTTTCCGTGCTTGACCAGGGCTATAAAGTGAAGGTATCGATCTTTAGCCGGTTCCCCGGTATTTATGTCAGTGCCTATCACGCATGGAAAGGACGGAACCGATGAAAAACACCCACATTAAGAAGGAACATGCCCGGTGTGATCATATTATCTTTTATATGCACGCTGGTAGCGGAAATCATGGCTGCGAAGCCATCGTCAACAGTACCTGCAAGATGATCGAGCATCCGGTGGCGGTGGTGACCAACAGTGTCACTGAAGATGAACGCTACTCATTAAAGGGACTGTGTGCATTGATGCAGGAACGTAAGTTTGCCGATCATCGCATCGCTCATATCCTATATTATCTGTACCGCGCCCTGACCGGCAACAAGGAGAGTTTTATTGATTACCGCTATCACCTTGTTTTCGGCAAAAAAATGTCTCCCCTGGCAGTTTCTATTGGCGGAGATAATTATTGTTATGATATAATGGTAAACGACTTGATGTTGGCAAACCGCGCCTTTCACCGGAAGGGAACGGCGAC
>JAITWD010000303.1 GCA_031285465.1 Lachnospiraceae bacterium | reverse complement strand
CGATGGATTCATCTGTGCCAGGGAAGTGGTGGGAGACAGTGTTACCATCCATTCCCGGCTAAACGTTATCGCGAAATTAATCAATTCCTTTACCAAGAAATACTCGACCGTTAATTTGATCGAAGCAACCAGGATCGAATTGAAGGGGGTGATCGCCGGAACGGTCAATGGCAGTGACATCACGATCGGTCCCAAATGCCAGATCGAGCGGGTGGACTGTAATGGGACTCTTTATATCGACCCGGAGGCACAGGTGGGGCAGATTACTGGCAATTATACGAAACGTATTTGAAGTACAATACGAAACGTATTTAAGGTGCTAATACGAAACCATTTGACAGAATAATACTGATAATATTTTAGTGAACAATATGATCAGTATTTTTGGGGATGGGCAGGGAGGCGGTCAGAAGCCTTCCTGCCGCCGCCGTTTACGGAGCTCCACCCGCTTGATGGCACTTTCCCATTCGCCACGGGCACTTTCGCTTTCAATGGCGATATCACAGGGGATCGGCGTGGGCTGATCGTGATCGTCCAGTGCAACCATTGTGACATAGGCGCGGTTCATGAGGTGGCGGCGACCATCCAGTTCCTCCAGCCAGGTATCGACCTGAACTTCAAGGGAGCTGTTCCCCACATGGGTGACATGTCCGGTTACGACCACCAGTTGGTTGAGGAAGGCGGGGCTTTTGAATTGAAGATGGTCGATGGCAGCGGTGGTCACCTTCATTCCGGTGTGACGACGGGCAGTGATGCCACCGACCTCATCGATCCAGGACAGCAATTTGCCGCCGAAGAGACGCCCCTCACCATTGATATCTTCGTAACGCAGAAAATGCACCTGTTCGGTGCGGGAATGATCGATTGATTTAGTGGGACGCATGGGGTTCTCCTTCTTAAAAATAGCGGCATCTTTTATTTAACTCTTTATATTTTAACACATAAATAAAAAAAATATAGGGAAAGGTTGATTTAAGCAGTGTTTCTTAGGGAAACGCTGATAAAAGCGTTTCCCGCGCCGGATTTGCGGTACGAAGTGCCAATTTCCCTTGCAAATACGTGCGCATCCCTAGATATTTTAAAGCGGTTAACTGCCGATGGGGTGATCGGGCAGTTAACCGCTTGTTATTAATTATTACGATACCAGGGTCAAGCGGTCATGTGTTTCATGCTTGCATGAAAAAACATGACTTTGACCCCTACATCATAATTATCTGATGGTAACACTGGCGATAGCATTGGGTGCGGCAACACCGGCGAAGACGGTTAAGCCGCCGGAATTGGCGAGACCGAACTGAACCATAAGGTAATCGCCGGCACTAACGGTGTTATTGGCGGTGACCGCCATTGTGCCTGCTCTAAAGTTACTGACAGCGACATCACCGTCAGCAGCATTGAAGCTTAAGAGGCTACCCAGGGTGGCACCGAGTCCTCCGGCTACATCGGGCAGTTGGTCAAGCGGAGCCAGGGTGGCAAGATCGACCGTGCCAAGATCAAGCTGGGCGACCTGCGTCCAGGTGGTGGCGACAGGACCGCTGGTGCTGGCGGGCAGATGCCACAATTTAGCGAAGACATTGAGTGAGCCGCTGGTAGCAGACGGCAGGCTGATAGACGGGAAGGATGGAATCGGAAGTAGCCCACCGACGGTGTTGATAGCATCGGTCAAAATATTCTGAATGCTACTATAGGCATCGATTAATAGTGACAGTCCGGGGATACCGGCCAGGATCAATGACAGATTTAATGATAATAATGTGTCATATTCTGCTGCAAAATTGGTGATCGTGCCACCACTTGCCAAAATAACCGGGTAAGGAGGTCCGGATACCAGATTGAGTACTGGTAAAGCATTGCCGGTAGCGGAAGGAACCAGGCCGACGTTGGCGTGGCCGATATAAGCGTTGGTTTCTGCCAAACCGGCGGTATCATAGTTGGCTAATTGGTTTAAAATATCAATGAAATTATTAAGCGACAGACCACCGGGAATAAAGCTTCCGATCGGAAGGGGAATAGCAGCTAAGACAGTATCTATTATACCAGTACCACCGATGAGATTAAGTGCCGTGACCAATGGGTCAAGAAGGGTGGCAAGACTGGAGAGATCGGGCAGATCAACCGCCGTGGCAATGATCGGCCAGGTCAGCGGATTGGCCCAGTCAACGATGCCGTTGGCGAAGTTGACGATGGCGCCGGGACCGGCGGGTGACGGTCCGATCAGGGAGTATTCGGTAGAGACACCCGGAACTCCGGTGGTGGTGGTATCGGTATTGGCAAAGTAAAGCTTATTATCGTACATTACCAGCTCATTTTTAACATATTCATCGGCGGTATCAGTGTTAAAGGTAGGAACTATTTTACCGTCGATGTCCACAATGGCGGAGCCGGCCGATACATTGATAGAGATAATATCGGGGGTATTGGTTTCGAAGGTCATGACATCTTTGTACTCAACCGGGATAGAAACGCCGCTGGGATCAATAACATTAAACAAGGGGGTTCCGGTCGTCATTATAAAGGTGGGTCCAGTGGGCCCGATCATACCGGTTGCGCCGGTTGCACCGGTCGGGGCAGGTGTTTTATGACAATTATTTTTTATTATTGTGGATAAACTCAACGATCCGCCGGTGCTGATCGGCAAAGTTAAAGGCTATCGTCAGGCTGCCCCCTTCATGGATGTGGATAGTTTTAATTAATTGGACGATAATGCCACGGTTAAGGCTCTTTATATTTTTGTGTTTTAGGAAAGCATCAAAATAGGGATTGTTGGAAATAACACCCTGGTCATAGTCCTGGCTTTCCACTTGCAGACGGTCGATCTCTTTTTTTAACCGATGTTCCTTTTCTTCAATCTCTTTTTTCAGCTGGTGGTATTCTTCACGGGTGATATCGCCGTTTTTCCAGTCCATATATAAGCCGGTCCGTAAGGGAGAGGTTTTTTCCAGTTCCTGTGTGTAGCGCTTTAAAGACGCGTCCAGACATTTGGTGACGGTACGGACCACTGGCGCATCATTTAGCTCATCGATCAATTGTGCCATGCCATCGATTAAAGCGATTTGTTTTTGGATCGCTTGGAGGACGGCAGCTTCCAACCGATCATGCCGGATGGAGTGCCGGGTGCAGGCTCCCCGCTGTGTATAGGTTACACAAGCATAATAGACAATATTTTTGGCAGTTCGGCGCCCCATTGCTTTACCACAGTCAGGACAACGTAAAAAACCGGAGAAGGGATATAATTGTGTTCTTTCAGGGGCGGTTCGGGTATCCCTGCGCATTAACGCCTGTGCCTGGTTAAAAAGGTCTTCGTCAATAATGGGTTGGTGGGTATTCCTGACAATAAACCATTCATTTTCCGGAAGGTTAATGCGTGTATGTACCTTGTAACTTTTTACTTTCTGTTTCCCCTGGACCATGTGTCCTAAGTACATCTGATTAGCTAAGATGGTCGATATGCTGCGGGCAGACCATAGCGGCGGGTGCTTGTCAATTGCCGGATGGTAATAGTTCATGCCCTTTTGTTGCTTGTAGGCGGATGGGCAGGCAATTCCCAGCCCGATCAATTTCTTAACAATTGCGTTTTTGCTCATGCCATCATAGACGAACCAGGAAAAAATATCTCTTACAATAGAAGCGGGGTGGTCATCGACGATGAAGCGGTGCTTATCAGCGGGGTCTTTCAGGTAACAATATGGCGGAAAGGCACCAATAAATTCGCCGTTCCTGCGTTTGGTATTAAAGGTCCCCCGGACTTTGATGGAGGTTTCCCGGCAATGATTCTCATTGTACATACTCTGGATCGAGACACCTAACTCGTAGATATCATCAGGATTTTTATAGCTATCCAGCTTGGGCAGCTCTAAAGAGATGAAGCGGATATCCTTTACAACAAAGAGGTGCTGTAAATAGCGCTTACATTCCCAATCATTCCGGCTCAATCGGGATAGGTCTTTGACAAGGACACAATTCACAATACCATGGTCAATGTCGGTCAGCAGTCGCTGGAAATCATCCCGGTCGCTGTCGGTCCCAGTGTAGCCATCATCAATATAATAGTCGATCAACTGTGCGGTTTCTTCAAGCATAAGGCTTTCTAAATAGACGGCTAATCGCTGTCGCTGGTTTTTAACACTGTACCGCTCATCGTTATCGTCCTCCCGGGATAGTCTGATATAAACACCAACCTTCCATGAAATAACCGGCTTAACCTGATCATTAAGCGTTTTTCTTACCCGTGCCATAATAATCCCCATGCATTTCGCAAGTTTTACTTGCGAAACTGCTTAAATAAAAATTTGAAAAATCTATGATTTTTCGAACTACCTCCGATCATCAATGATAACTATGAAGGTGCCTGGTAGCTGCCGTTCGACAGAAAATCAGCCGGTTTTCAAGTGCTCAAAATGAGTTTTCAGCTTATTTATCAATTCCTGTCCGTCCGGTTCAAAACAGATTCTGACAGTAGTGTCACCACATAAAAATAGATAAGGGTTCTTAACATTTTCCAAATAGCTTTCCATCCGCTGGATGGCAGGCTGTGAGGGGTCGATCGTAATGGCTTTTATATCAACCAGCTTTGTCCGGTCGGCCTGACCCATTTCAATCTGGCTCAATTGATCGAGTTGTTCAAGGGTTATCATGCAATCACTCCTTCGGCGAGCTATAATTAAAGATATGAAATGGGAAACATTAGTATGAAAAATCAAAGATTTTTCATTTTTTTATTCAGGCAGTTTCGCAGATAA
>JAITWD010000275.1 GCA_031285465.1 Lachnospiraceae bacterium | reverse complement strand
ACATTTATGGTAAACTATTCAGTACCTTCATAGTTCCAGTAAAAATCCATTAAAATCACCTGCGGTGATAGGATTTTTACTTCCGGGCCATAAGTTTTCTTACGGTATGCGCAGTAAATGCGCATACCTATTTATTAGTTATCATTATGGTTACAAAAATAAGATACGCCAATAAAATGCACTTGTCAATATTAATTTTTAGTTTTATGGTATCTTAATTTTAGCCGTCATTTGCAGTCGTCATTTTCAGTTCAATGACATAACAATGATAGTGGTTTTATGAAGCTTGTCCTATGTGGTGAATATTTTACGAAAAATTTAAGTAAAAATATTGTTGTTAATTATATGTTATGATAAAATATATTGGTGTGTTACCGTTATTTGTAATGCTATTTGTATAAAGCAGTTCCTGCATTTTGACGATACTCACAAGTTACTTTGTCATTTTGACAAAGCAACTTTAACTGTGAAGGAACTGAATAGTTACGATGATTTTAACATTAGGAGGAAAAGTGATGAATTTAAAGAAGATGTTTGATACCAGTGTTAGGAGCATGAAGTCGATCTTAGTAATCACCATTATATTGTTTTTGACCTTGTGTGGCCTGGTAACCGGTTCACAGATCGTCAATAACACGGGGACCGAGCTGGTTCTACAAAGCAATGGAGTTTTAACGGTTAATAATTACCTGGTCAAGCTCATGCGGATTTTTGTTGATACCAATGATATGCAGGTTTATGAGGAGTACGATACGATTTTAAATGATCCCGCCAGTTTAAATGGTAAGCTGGACCGGATGGTTGAACTTAAGTTGACTGCATCGGAGCAGGAGTACATAGATCGGTTGTTGGAATTGCTTGATCGCTTGGCAGCGATCGAGGGGGAGGCACTGGATGCGTATTTTGCCGGTGATATCGAGACGGCGGCACTTATTATCCAGGGGGATGAATATATTGCTGCTGATAATGAGCTGGCGGAACATACCGAGTCATTAATAGCAGAAATATCCGGTCGGGTCGCACGCACGGGACTGATCATCCAGATAGTAATATATGTTGCGCTGGTAGCGACCAGTATTTTTATGGTCACGGCCATTACCCATCTTATCAAATTGCAGCGGCAACAACAGGTGCGGGTATTGGCCCCCCTGGAAGAAATTGAGGTCATTACTGAACGGATCGCCCGGGGTGATGTTGATTTTAGCGTGGAAAAGCAAAGTGATGATGAGATCGGAACGCTACTGGATCATATCGGTCAAATGGTTGCCAGCATTAATGAACAGTGCCAGGTGGTCGAGCAGGTGGCATCAGGTGATCTGACCATTAATGTTTCGCCGCGAAGTGATGGAGATACGATCAATATTGCCCTAAGAAAGATGGTGGATGATCTCAACCGGACCTTCCATTTGATCGTGGGCGGTGCTAAAGAGGTGTCGGGCGAGGCAGGGCAGGTAGCGGAGGGTTCACACGAGTTGGCGGTGTCCTCCAGCGAGCAGGCCTCTTCGATCGGAGAGTTGGCGGAAGCGGTGAGTGCGATGGTCGGTCAGATTAAGACCAATACCGACAAAGCGGAACAGGCCGCCACGCTGGCCGGTAGGATCAAGAGTGATGCCGAGCAGGGTTCGATGCAGATGGATCGGATGATGAAAGCGGTTGCCGAGATCAATGAGGCCAGCCGGCAGATCAGCGATGTGATCAAAAGTATTGATGATATCGCCTATCAGACCAATCTCTTGGCACTCAATGCCTCCATCGAAGCCGCCCGGGCAGGACAGCATGGCAAGGGTTTTGCGGTGGTGGCAGATGAAGTGCGGAACCTGGCGGCCAAGAGTGTGGAGGCGGCAAGAAGCAGTAATGAATTAATTGCCAATTCCATTGAAAAGGCCGAGCTGGGGGCGCGGATCGCGGGAGAAACGGCGGCGGCCTTTACCGGGATCGTTACCGGCATCGGTGAAAGCAGTGAACTGGTGACCGAGATCGCCCAGTCATCCGAACAGCAAAATATGACCGCCGCCGAGTTCGGTGCCCGGATCCGTCAGGTGGCCGATATGATCGAGCAAAACAGCTCGGCGATGGAAGAATCGGCAGCCGCCAGCGAGCGGATGAGCAGTCAGGCGGAGGAGCTTAGGGGCTTGATCGATCAGTTTAAGCTCCGATAAATGGTAAATAATAACATTTAATTGACATATTTTGACAATTAGGTATAATAAAAAGTAAGATTATAATAAATTGAAAAATCATAGATTTTTCAATTTATTATTTAGGAAAATGTAAGTAAAGCTACATATAATGTGGGGAAAGGGGCAATAAGATGATAATTGAAAATGTTAGTAACCGATTGTGTGATCATTTTGTGGACAATCAGATCATTGAGGAGGAGGACCGGGAATTATATTATTACGGGGTACATCAAGGCATCGTGATGATCATTAATTTCGTTTCAATGGCTATTATCGGTCTGGTGCTCAATATGTTCTGGGAGTCGATCGTGTTTATGATCTGTTTCATTCCGATCAGGATCTATGCCGGTGGATATCATGCCAAGACCCAGCTACGGTGTTATTTTATTTCACAGGGCATCAATGCGCTGGCGCTGGTGGCGATAAGATATCTGCCGGTCGCATGGTGGCTAACCCTTGCGATCGTAGTGGTCACAACAGTTTTGTTTTTGATCCTGGCACCATCGGAAGCAGAGAACAAGCCACTGGAACCCTATGAAGTGGTCAAATACAAGAAAATTGCCCTGCGCCACTGGATAATCGAGGTGGTAGTATTGACGGCTCTTTACCTTACCGATTTCTTCCTTGCCGATGTTTATATCGCCGGTCGCCTTGTCGATTTTAGAGCATGGGGGAATTGTATCCTGATCGGTTTCATCCTTTTATCGATCCTGTTGGTAATGGGTGAGGTGAGCAGGGTGAGACGGGAAAAGCGAAAGGCTTTGAATCCCGATCCGACGCTTTAAGGTTATGGACGGCGATAGGCACCGACGGTGCCATTTAGCCTTTGTCATTCATGATTTTATTTAAGGTCTTACTGATTTCGGCAATATAGGTCTGCATCGGCCGTTCAGCCACTCCCATCACCGTCAGATTACATTTGTCGATCGGGATCAGCAGTTTATGCGCGCCACTGCCCGATACCGCCTCAACGATGCGGGGACTTATTTCGCCGTGCATGGAGTTGACCATCATAATACCGATGACGCCGATAATGAAGTCGGCTTTGCTGCAATTATAAGCAATAGCATTTTCGCCGGTGGCGCCATAGTTTGCGCCCGCCTTTAACATCGCGGCTGTTGCGAGGGAGTTGGTGCCGGTGGCGGTGATCGTGATATTTCCCCGGTTGTTTGCATTGATGTACTCACTGCGGAGGTGTTCGATCACAGCTTTGCCGATGCCGCCCCCCATGCCGTCTATAACTAAAATATTCATATTTATGCCCATGCATATCGCAGGTTTCCTGCGATATTGCTAAAATAAATACGGTTGAAAGAATCGAATGCT
>JAITWD010000240.1 GCA_031285465.1 Lachnospiraceae bacterium | reverse complement strand
CGACGACTTTGATGGGGATTATTATGGCGATGAGGCTGACGGAGAGTTTGAGTATTACCAGATTGCTGAGGAATCAGGCTATGACGAGTATGGTGGTGAGTACGCTGATTCCTCCGAATATTATGTAACCAGTGAAAACAATGAAGAGGCGGATTATCTTACCGCCGAAGCGGAAATGGAATATTACACATCGGATGAGTCAGATGAGGAAATAGAATATCACATATCAGATGAATCAGATGAGGAAATAGAATATCACATATCAGATGGATCAGATGAGGAAATAGAGTATTACACATCGGTTGGATCAGATGAGGAAATAGAGTATTACATATCAGATGAATTAGATGAAGAAGCAGAGTATTTCATCCCAGATGAAGTGGATGGTTTGCGACATCAATCACACGATGATGATGAATTCGATGATGATATTGAGTATTTTACCGATGATGATATGGAATCCGATGAAGCGGATTATGCAGGTCATCGGTGGGGAAACCGTTATGCCAATGAAGGGGAAAGGGAAGGCCGTGAAGGATTTGGTTATGGAGATTTCCGTGATCGGTTCCGGTTTATCTTTGATCGATTATCACGATTTAGTTCGGTCGACTATATCATGATGGTGACCGGTGCTGCGATTTTGATCGTTGGCATATTCGCTGGCATCTTTTATTTTAGTGCTCGCAATGATGATGAGATGGTAGCCGCCTTTGCGGAAGTCGGTCTTCAGACCGAAGGAATAACCGTGATCGGGGAAAAAGGGTTGGTGGCATTAGCCGATGCGCGGTTAGCCCGTAGTCTGGCCGCCGAACAGGCGACCGTAGAACAGGAAGAGCCAAGCGGTGAGGTGGTTGTTTCGATGAAGCTGTCATCGGTGCTGGAGGACCTTAAAATAAAGTTTGTCAATGAGGAGACGGGCAAGCTGATCCCTAATGTCGAATTTGAGGTAGAGGTGGTCAATCCCGATGATGAAAAAAGTACGATGGTCGATGATGATGGTGATGGTATAATCTACCAACAGGACATGGCTGCCGGTACTTATAAGGTAACAATGATTAACAATGAGGCGGTAGCGGAATATAGCATAAGTACCAATACCGAGGAGATCGTGGTCAAAGACACCCTTGAATATGATAAGATCGATGTTGCTGATGAGATAAAAAAAGAATCAGAGATTAATGTTGCCGAGGAAGATACCAAGGTAAACGATACCGAACAGGAATCGGTAAATGCAGATACGGTGGAGTGGGTAGAGTCAACTAAAACTCCTCTTGACGGAGGAACTACCAGCACAGAATATCGGGAGCTTGCCAGAGCCAATGTGCCGGAACCACGTCAAACCGCTAAAATGGAAGGCTTGATACCGGCGTCACAGAATCCCGGGCAAGCGATTATGCTACCGATGGCTGCCGATATGGCTGTATTATCGGCAGGTGATGTATACGGAATCCAAACAATGGGATATTATGATAATGAAATGATTTTCGGAGCAGAACCGATGATAGCAACACTATCAACCGATACTGGAAGTGAAAATGAAGAAGGCGGGGAAACCAATCAGCCTTCCGATGCTCCGACGGTGTCACCATCCGATAGTCCGGTGGATGGACCTACCATCGTGCCCGTTCCGAGCGAGAACCCGACGGTCTCTCCGACAGCGACGCCAACGGTGACTCCGACGGCCACCCCAACGGCCACCCCAACGGCAACGCCGACGGCCACCCCGACGGCGACGCCAACTGCGACTCCGACGGCGACACCGACGGCCACTCCAACGGCAACGCCGACGGCTACCCCAACCGCGACGCCGACTCCAACCCCGGCATATAATGCCAGAAATGATGTGAAAAGCAAACTTAAGGATAAGGGCGGTAAAGCGGTCTTTATAAAAACGGCTGATGGAAAATATGTGGAGGCGGTTTTTGCCGATTACTATAAAAATATCACCTTTTATGAGGCGGTAACTATTAACAATGTTCAGTATCGGTATACTGGTTGGCAGAATATCGACGGACGGACCTACTTCTATGACAAGAATGGCAATAAGGTGACCGGTGAGCAGGTTATTCAAGGGGCTCAATATAATTTTAATTCTGATGGGACCTTAAACACCGGTTCCGGTATCCTGGGGATTGATGTATCCAAATGGAATGGAACGATCAATTGGAATGCTGTTAAAAATGCCGGTGTGTCGTATGTGATCATTCGTTGCGGTTATCGTGGTTCAACCACCGGTGCGCTGATCGAAGATCCGACCTTTAAGGCTAATATAAGGGGGGCCACCAATGCCGGGATCAAGGTGGGCGTTTACTTCTTTACTCAGGCGGTCAATGAGGTTGAAGCGGTAGAGGAAGCATCGGCTGTACTGGAATTCATTAAAGGTTACCAGTTATCCTACCCCGTTTTTCTTGATGTGGAAGCAACCGCCGGTAATGCCGGGCGGGCGGATAATATCAGTCGGGAATCCCGTACCGCCGTATGCCGTGCTTTTTGCCAGACCATCCAGTCTAATGGTTATTCAGCGGGTATTTATGCCAATAAGAATTGGCTGACCAGCTATATCAACACGGGCAGTCTGACTCAATATAAAATATGGCTGGCGCAATATGCCACCCAGGCAAACTATACGGCGACCCGTTATGATATGTGGCAGTACAGTTCAACCGGTTCCATTGCCGGTATCAGCGGCGCGGTTGATCTGAACTTAAGTTATTTAGGTTATTGATCATTGAAAAAATATATAATAGAAAAAATATATAATAGAAACCGACAGGTTTATTCAGGTGAGGAGGGTATAATAACTAATATGAGTACACAGATACGGACCTATTTGGTCACGGGTGGAGCGGGTTTTATTGGTTCCAATTATATAGGATATATGTTCGAAAAGTATGGAGATGCCATTAGGATCATCAATCTGGATGTTTTGACCTATGCAGGTAATCTGGGCAATCTTAAGGACGTGGAGCACAATAAAAACTATATCTTTAAGAAGGTGGATATCTGTGATCGGGATGCTGTTGGGGCGATTTTTGCGGAATATGATATTGACCGGGTGGTTCATTTTGCTGCCGAAAGCCATGTGGATCGTAGCATTAAGGATCCGGAAATATTTGTCCGCACCAATGTGCTTGGAACCTTTGTGATGTTGAATTGCGCCAAGCAGGCCTGGGAAAATGCCGACGGCAGTTTTAAGGCGGATAAGCGCTTTCTTCATGTCTCCACCGATGAGGTTTACGGCTCACTGGAGGAGGAAGGGACCTATTTTTATGAGCATACCCCCTATGATCCCCACAGCCCATATTCGGCCAGTAAAGCCGGTTCGGATATGATGGTTAAGGCCTATATGGATACCTATCGTTTTCCCGCTAATATCACCAATTGTTCCAATAATTATGGTCCGTTTCAGTTCCCTGAAAAACTGATCCCGCTAATGATCAATAATGCTCTGCAGGGGAAAAAGCTACCGGTATATGGTGATGGTAAGAATGTTCGCGATTGGCTATATGTGGGCGATCATGTTAAAGCCATTGATATGGTGCAGGAAAAGGGCCGCCTATTTGAAACCTACAATATTGGTGGTCATAATGAGAAGGAAAATATCGAGATAATCCAGATTATCTTAGAAACCCTGCGGGATATGTTGCCCGATTCGGATGTTAGAAAAGCCCATTTAAAGGACGAGTTGATCACCTATGTGGAGGATCGCAAAGGGCATGACCGTCGTTATGCTATAGCGCCTGATAAGATTAAGGCGGAGGTTGGCTGGGAGCCGGAAATCATGTTTAAGGAGGGGATCCGCAAAACCATTCAATGGTTTTTTGAGCATGAAGATTGGATGGCCAATGTCACCAGTGGTGATTACCAAAAGTATTATACTGAAATGTATGAGAAATAGGAGGCATAGTATCTAAGTATGAAGGGAATTATCCTAGCGGGCGGTTCGGGAACCAGACTGTACCCATTGACCAAAGCGGTCAGCAAACAAATTTTACCGGTATACGATAAGCCGATGATTTATTATCCATTATCCATCCTGATGCTGGCCGATATCAGAGAGGTACTGATCATTTCTACTCCCCGTGATATTTCGGTGTTTCGTGAATTACTAGGTGACGGCAGTCAACTGGGGATGACCTTTGCTTATGCAGTACAGGAGCAGCCTCGCGGTCTGGCCGATGCCTTTATCATCGGGGCGGACTTTATCGGTAATGACAGTGTGGCACTTGTCCTGGGCGACAATATTTTCTATGGACAAAGTTTTTCTAAGGTTTTGCGTGACGTGGCATCCCGTAAGGAAGGAGCTACGATTTTTGGCTATTATGTCAGAGATCCCCGTGAGTATGGCGTGGTTGAGTTCGACCAGAGCGGGCGGGTGTTATCCATAGAAGAGAAGCCATCTTGGCCTAAAAGCAATTATGCGGTGCCTGGTCTGTACTTTTACGATAACGAGGTGGTGACCATTGCTAAGCAGGTGAAGCCGTCAGCACGCGGAGAGATTGAAATAACCAGTATCAACAACGAGTACCTGCGCCGGGGCAGTTTGCGGGTGGAAACCCTTGGACGGGGCTTTGCCTGGCTGGATACAGGCAATCATGATTCATTGCTTGATGCGGCCGATTTTATTGCCGCCTTCCAGAAACGCCAAGGGCTTTACATTTCCTGCATTGAAGAGATTGCCTATAAGAGAGGTTTCATTTCAAAGGAGCAGTTGGAGATTCTCGCAGAGCCGTTGATAAAAACCGATTACGGCAAATATTTGATCGAGGTTGCGAATGGACTATAGAACGCTGCGTAATGCAATTATGACGTC
>JAITWD010000214.1 GCA_031285465.1 Lachnospiraceae bacterium | reverse complement strand
AATGGGGCTTTATAAGGCAGCTAAGTATTTGAAGCCGGTTGGGCAGGCGATTATCAGTAATTCACTAACAAGAATAGCAAATAGATTTACTCGACCACCGGTTGTTCAGTCGCAAAGCGATCAGACTAGTAACGGTGCTAATAACAACGTATATATCAAAGTTGCGTAGCTGAGTAAAGTAAGTAAGCCAGCGCAGTATCAGACCAAGAAGAGGGAAAGTTGAGGGATGCCCCATGGTGAAGAGGTTAGATTTATTTGCGGGAAGAAGAAAGTTGATACTAGAATTTGATGGCTCGTTTATCTGGTGTAAAGTATACTGCTATTATCTGAAATTTGATTATGAGATTGGTGAAATTAGTTTTGATAGTTTCCACAAAAATTTGATTAATTATTTAAGGCAGGAGGATATTTTTAATAAACCGATCTTTATTATTGATGGTAAAGAGTCAGTAATAATAGAAAATTTTGGAGGTTTGACTAAAAAACGAAGTAACATTGTGTATGGATCAAAATTAAAGAAGGACAAGGCTAAAATATTTTTTAAACTAAACAATCATAAAATACGGATAGAGTTGGAGTTAAAGTTAACAGCAGAAATAATGAGTCAATGGTTGGAACGATTAGAAGATATTGAAAAGTATGGCTATACGCCACATCCCGCAAGATACCCTTATAAAACATTGGCTTTACACACTAAAAACAAGGCACTAGTTTGCGATACAAATATTGGATTGTCATGGAGTGAGATTTATATTTACGATCAAGGAAAATTTGATTTGGGTCAGGCATCAATAATTGATATAAAAAAAAGATTCATACCATACTTGAGACAAGAAAATATTTTTGAAAATGAAGAAATTGATTTTAACGGTCATAATATTATGTGGTTTTTAACCATAGAAGTAAAGCACTATGCACTATTTGGAACAATGCACGAAAAGGATTGTTTAAGAATTTTCTTAATGGATGAGCACGGACATATATTGCCAAATCCAATATTAGAACTATCACCTAAAACAGCCGAAATATGGATACATCAACTGGAAAGTTTTGATTTGCAGTCTCCAAACTGATGCGTATATCAAAGTTGTGTAGCTGAGTAAAGTAAGTCCGCCAGCGTATTTTATCAGACCAAGGCGATCAGCTATGCGATCGATTACCGGAGCGATTATAATAACGAACTGATCGCTTATAATGATGGCATTGTTATATTTGAGAAAGAATATGTAAAATGTGTATTCCAAGGAGAGGTTCAACAGCTTTTCTAAAAAATAAATATCCGTTTGAACCAAATTTAACAGGAAAGAGTGGTGATAAAGTGTTTAAACTATTAAACGAAAATGACTTGCCGGAAGGCTTTGTGTATCCGCAGCCATTACACAAACTAATAGAGTTAAATCTTACCAACTTTGAAGTGTGGTACTTAATGGATTATGAAAGTGCCAAAGTACGGATGTCGGGACTGGATAAGCGATATCCCCAAAGGGTGCTGATACCCTTTGCCAGGAGAGGAGATTGCGATGATATAGCATGTTTTGAGGCAGGCCAAGGTCAAAGTGTTTTTGTCATACATGATTTTGCGTCGGAAGGTTATGAGCAACGGGAAATATTTGAAAATATTTGGGATTGGCTAAATTTTGTTATAATGATTATGATCGACTTTGAAAAAATGGAAATGTCGGACTGAGCCGCCAAGATTAAAGCAATTAAACGGCAATGTACTGCTCATTTGAGCCATTGAAAGCAGACCCCATTTGGTGCGGGTGCCGGAAAATCAGTGGAATAGAGAATATAGAGGTGGACAAATGAATTTTTATAATAGAACGATCGTTTTTACCGTAGCCGGATTTATTCAAGGATTGCTTTTCTTTTTAATACTTTTTATCGAAGCTACATTGGATCCTTATGCCGGCTGGGGTTCAGCGATATTATTTTGGATAGTTTCTTGTATTTCTATGGAGCTGTTTAATTTTATTTGGCGAGAGGTACAGATAGATAACTCAACCGAGCCCCTGGCACCGGCTTGGGGATTGATAGTGGTCTATACATATATTTATCTTCATGCTTTTTCCCTGATAGTTATCATGATCAACCTTTTCGTGAAATTTTTTAGAGATAAAAGCGCAAAGACAAAAATCGTGCTATAATAATCAAACGAATCAAGCCCAATTTCGTTTAAATTTGATAAATGAAGACAATTATGTTATAATACCCATGATTTTCTAAGCAAAGAAAAATTAACCAATTATTTTGCCTTGGAGAATCAATCGAAAAATCGTCCATAAAATGGTTCTGCCGATCAAACGGTAGAGCTAACGACTCATAAATGCGCATTAGCGCAGTAAAGGTATGAATATGAATAAAATTGTCTATAAAAGCAAGATTATCCGCGCCATCATTATTATGATCGCTACTCTTCTTATTATTACCATCTACCCACTCCGCTGGTGGGATGAGACGGTGACCTCTTCGATTCCCGGTCACGCCGACCAGGCGACCGGTCCGGTCAATGATGTCCAGACACTAACCCAGAATTTTTTTGCCCAATATGACCATATGGGCTCGATCCGTATCTACTTACACAGTGAGACTACCGGCGAGTCCTTCTATTTTCGCCTGCTCGATCCGGCGAAGCAGGTGATGTTTGAAGAAACGGTAATGATCGATCCCGATCGTCTACCCGGTTACGTAGAAATTATGGTCGATATGGATATGAAGGTTAATGAACAATACTCCTTCGTTATCCAGGGGAAATATCCGGAGGCAGAGCCGGATGCGGCGGGCGAAGCTGGAGCGGGCGAGAGTTCAGTAGCAATGGCGGTGTCGGAACTTTATGTCGGTCGCGAATGGGTTTCTCAAAATGACTATCCTTTTCTGGGGCTCATGTATCACGGCAATGATCAGGTTCCCGGTTGGCATACCGTTGCCGATTACAAATATGATATACCTTTCCGTAAAGGGATGATCGCGATTGCCGATCTGCTGGTACTTATCGTTGCAGGCGGACTGCTTTTCCTGGTCGGCTTCTATTATCGGAAGTACCCGGAACGCAATCAATTATTAACCATCGAACGGGCGGTCAAAAAATGGGGAAATCCGCTGGTTGCCATCGGTGTAGTGGTTGGTTTAGGTGCGGTTTTATTTAAGGTATTTGGCAATTATGCATTGGACAATACCTTTTTTTTCATCAGTATTATTTTGTTGGGCGGGATTTTGTTTTATGGCATAAATCATAACCGCGACGGTCTGCCGTCACTTATGACGATGGAGCGCTTAAAGGAAAAATGGCCCGATTACTTACAGTCGGTCATGTTTGCGGGTGTGATTGCCGCCTGTTGCGAATATATGTATGGATTATACGATATTCATCATCGTGTGGCCGAACGGAAAGAGGTTATTTTCTTTTGTCTGGCATTGTTGGTTATGATGAAGCGCAAAGAATTGTTTAATGTGGCTAATTTGGTCTATAGCATCCTTGCAGGCGGATATGGTTACTATTTTTATACCACCAGGGTAAATGAGCAAATGGACCAATTAAACCGCTTGAATCTGCAACTGACCGTTTGGGCGACCGTGCTGATCGGTCTGGTGGTGATCAATGTCCTGATGAATGTGGCAAATCGTTTGCTTAAGCGGGAAATGAAACCATTATCCTGGCGATATGGTGGCTTTATTGTATTGTTTTTTATGCTGGCCATTTTCTTCCGAAATGAACGTTGGTGGATTGTTGCGATGGCAGTAGCATTTGTCCTCTACTATCTGCAATATGGAGCCTGGCGCAAATGGGATATTATGACCAATATTTGTCGGGGTATCGCTATGCAATTTATCTGGGCGACCGGTTATGCCTTATTATACCGCCCCTTTGTAACCTTTCGGACGGTACGCTATCCGCATATTTTTCATACGGTTACCATTACGGCGACCTATCTGACGGTGGTAGAATGTGTGGCATTAGTCATGCTGCTGAATAAGCTACGCACTAGTTGCCGGTTACGGGACTTTTGGAAGGAGGCGGTATTTTTTGGCGTTGTGACCTCCTATATGCTCTTTACGATGGCACGGACCGGATTTGTGGCGGTGGCGGTGATCGCAATTTTTGCTGTGATCATTATGACGGTCGGCAGAAGCCGGCGGTGGTTTAGCAACATATTATCGACCGCTGGGATCATGATATTGGCAACGGTGGTGTGTTTTCCGGTGACCTTTTTTGTCCAACGCACCGTTCCGGCATTGGTTAGTGAACCCCGTCTCT
>JAITWD010000172.1 GCA_031285465.1 Lachnospiraceae bacterium | reverse complement strand
AAATAGGGATGGCCTGCTCCTGAATCGGGGTCATAACCTCAAAACCCATCCCGCGAACCGCCCTAATAATCCGCTCATCAACCCCCGATTCCTGGTAGTTGACCCTGGTTTCCAATTGTTCTTCCTTACGTTCTTCCATTACTTCCTCTTTTCTACTAACTTTATCTCGAAATATTACAAAACAAAAGACAACACATGTATTAACAGTGCTGTCTTATTATGCGTACTTGAACAGTATACAGGTGTTTCATTGCCAAGTCAAGTTTAGTTTAAAAAATCTATGATTTTTCAATTTTTATTCAAGCAGTTTCGCAAGTAGAACTTGCGAAATGCATGGGCATTAGTTTAAAAAATCGGTTTTTTAGTTTTCACTCCATTAAAGGGGATTCTGGCATGTAAGGATCACAATCTTTCTATATCCTTAGTCACTACATTTAAGACCTCCATACCCTTAATTGCTGCATATCTTGCCTCACCGCCGAGGTATGATAGGGCGCCATTTTGATCCCTGCTGTCACGGAAATTACTATAAACATATCCTTCCGCAACTGTTTTTTCTTTAATTTTATTATTAAGCAAATCTCGTCTTACATAAAAGGCATTTGCCCCATAAGAACTGCACCCCACCAAGCTATATCCCTTACTATTAGCTACATGGGTCAAAGCCGCCAAAGAAGCTCCCCATTGCCAGTTAATCATTTTTATCTTTTTCCTCTCTGTGATTTTGGTTGGGCGTATCCTTTGACTCATTTATAAAACTCTCAATAATAAACCGTGGCCTTCCCTTAGCTTCCAAGTAGATTTTTCCCACGTACTCACCGACCACCCCCAGTGACAACAGGATCAGTCCTCCGATCAGCCATACTGAAACCATAAGTGTCGGCCATCCGGTAATAGTTTCTCCCATATAGTACCGGACAATACTATAAATCAAAATACCGATGATGACCAAAAAGGACATAAACCCCAGACCGGTGATCATCTTGATCGGTCTGGTACTCAGGGAGGTGATGCCCTCTATGGCAAAAGCCAGCATTTTTCGGAACGGATATTTACTTTCCCCTGCAAAACGTTCACCACGCTTATAATAAACCACATCATTAGCATAACCGATCATCGGGATAATACCACGTAAAAACAGATTGACCTCGCTAAATTCCGCCAGTCCTTCCAATGCCCGCCTACTCATCAAGCGGTAATCGGCATGATTAAAAACGGTATTAGCCCCCATCACATTCATTAAACGATAAAAACCTTCCGCGGTCACCTTTTTAAAAAAGCTATCTTTAGTCCGATCGCGCCTGACACCATAGACAATGTCAATTCCTTTTAAGTATTTATCAATCATTTCATCCATCGCATCAATATCGTCTTGCAGATCGGCATCCATCGAGATAACCACATCGGCACACTCCTTGACCGTCATCAACCCCGCCAGTAACGCATTCTGATGACCGCGATTACGACTTAGGTTTATACCACTAAACAGAGGATCACTCTTGTGTAGCTCCTCAATCAATGACCATGTGTCATCTTTTGAACCATCATTGACAAAAGCCACGCGACTGTGAACGGAAATTTTATGCGAACCAATAAGGCTGTTCATTTTGTCCTTTAAACGTGCGGCTGTTTCCGCCAACACCTCCTGTTCGTTGTAACAGGGGATTACCACATATAATACTTGATCGGATAGCATCGGTTCACAAACTCCTACTTATATTTATAAGCCCGCCATCAAAGGGGATACTCTGCGGCGGGCTTTAATTTTATTATATATGACACCAGCTTACGCTTTAATCAGCGTTTCCCTAAACATTACTTATAATTTACGATTTTACCAAAGTCCGGTTTCAGCGATGCGCCACCTACCAGTCCGCCATCTATATCAGCCTGGGAAAACAACTCTGCTGCTGAAGCGGCGGTTACCGATCCACCATATTGGATCCGGATCGCATCGGCGGTTGCCTGATCGTAAATCTCTGCCATGCACACACGGATGGCGGCACATACTTCCTGTGCCTGTTCGGTAGTTGCCACCTTACCGGTCCCGATCGCCCAGATCGGTTCATAAGCAATAACTGCCGTCGCCGCCTGGTCTGCCGATACATTTAAAAAGGCGATCTTAATTTGTTGACGGATCCAGTCAATAGTAATGCCCTGTTCTCTCTGGGTCAACGATTCACCACAGCAGACGATCGGGGTCAGATTATGTGCAAACGCTTTCAAAACCTTTTTATTGACCGTTTCATCCGATTCGGCAAAGTACTCTCTGCGCTCGGAATGACCGATAATAACATACTTTACACCTGCTTCGGTCAGCATCTTGGGGGAGGTTTCACCGGTATAAGCACCGCTTTCCTCAAAATACATGTTCTCTGCACCAATTGCAATATTGGTTCCCTTAACCGCTGCCACAGCAGGAATAATATCTATTGCCGGAACACAAAAGACCACATCCACTTCATCGGACGCCACCAGCGGTTTTAGTGTTTCAATCAATTCAACCGCCTCGGTTGGTGTCATATTCATTTTCCAGTTGCCGGCAATTATTTTTCTACGTGCCATTTTTTATTCTCCTTTATTCTACTAGATCATAATTCTAAGGAAACACTGATTAAATCAGTATTTCCTTAGACGCTCCGCGGGATGCGCACGGATTTGCAACGGAAACTGGCACTTCGTGCCGCAAATCCGGCGCGGGAAACGCTTTCATCAGCGTTTCCCTAAATCATAACTCCATTAAGCCATAGTTCTTCTTATTTATCGTTTGCTGCTACGACACCGGGAAGCTCCTTGCCTTCAAGGAATTCTAAGGAAGCGCCACCGCCGGTTGAAATATGGGTCATCTTCGGTCCAAAGCCCAATTGGTTAACGGCTGCTGCCGAGTCGCCACCGCCGATAATGGTGGTTGCATCGGTTTCTGCCAGCGATTCAGCTACGGCAATGGTTCCCTTTGCCAATACCGGATTCTCGAATACGCCCATCGGACCGTTCCAGACTACCGTTTTAGCCGCTTTAACCGCATCGGCATACATCGTTGCCGTTTCGGTTCCGATATCCAGACCCATCATATCGGCCGGAATAGCATCGGCCTTAACAACCGTTATATCAACCGGACCATCAATCGGGCTGGGGAAGGATTTGGTAATGGTGCTGTCCACCGGTAATAACAGTTTTTTACCCAGCTTCTCTGCCTTTTCCATCATCTCACGGCAGTAATCCACCTTTTCATTATCGACTAAAGAGGTGCCGATCTCATATCCCTTCGCCTTTAAGAAGGTGTATGCCATACCGCCACCAATGATTAGCGTATCACATTTGTCGAGCAAATTGGAGATAACGTTTAACTTATCCGCAACCTTGGCGCCACCAAGGATAGCAACAAAAGGCCGGACGGGAGTTTCGACGGCATTGCCCAAAAAATCAATTTCTTTTTGCATCAAATAACCAACCACCGCGGTATCGGCTAATGCTGCCACCCCAACGTTGGAACAGTGCGCGCGGTGAGCTGTTCCGAAAGCATCATTGACAAAAATGTCACAGATCGATGCCAAATCCTGTGAGAACGCTTCGCCATTTTTAGTTTCTTCAGCACGGAAACGGGTATTCTCTAATAAAATAACCTCGCCATCCTTCATCGCGGCTACTGCTGCACGAGCGTTGGCTCCAACCACTTCGGGATCGGCAGCAAATTTGACCTCCTGGCCTAATAGTTCAGTAAGCTTGACTGCGACCGGTGCCAATGACAACTCTGGCTTCACCTCGCCCTTGGGCTTACCAAGATGTGAACACAGAATAACCTTACCGCCATCGGCGATCAGCTTTTTGATGGTCGGCAGAGCTGCGGTCAAACGATTGATGTCGGTGATCTGCCCTTCCTTAAGCGGCACATTAAAATCGCAACGACAAAGGACGCGCTTGCCGTTTACATTGATATCGTCTACTGATTTCTTATTTAGTCCCATTTTGATTCCTCCATTTTATTTTTAACTTATTTCTGTTTCATTGGACCTATTACCTATGAAAAATATCTGTGCGCAGAACAAAAGTGCGCTTCGCGCACTCACGCGAGCAAGTATCCTGGGCAGCGCACCTTTTGTTCCGCGTGCGTAGCTGCGCATCGGTTTTATATCATAGGAATCATAGGATCATTT
>JAITWD010000159.1 GCA_031285465.1 Lachnospiraceae bacterium | reverse complement strand
TGCTCTTCCGATCTATCTCCTTTTCGTAGGCGAGTCCGGCTTTGAACATCCGGACGAAGATCCACTGGGTCCATTTGTAAAAATCGGGATCGGTGGTGTTAACCTCCATATCCCAATCGTAAAGGGCGGCGATCTGGTTGATCTGGGTCTTGATGTTGGAAATATTCTCATCGGTGGACTGCGCCGGATGAACCCCCATCTTGATAGCGTAATTCTCGGCGGGCAGACCAAAGGCATCCCAGCCCATCGGGTGGATGATGTAATGTCCATTTAACAATTTATAACGACTCCACACGTCAGAGATAACGTAGCCGCGCCAGTGACCGACATGCAGACCGTTACCGGACGGGTAGGGAAACATGTCGAGACAGTAGTATTTGGGTTTGCGCCCGTCATT
Organism: Lachnospiraceae bacterium; assembly: GCA_031285465.1. Taxonomy (GTDB): domain Bacteria; phylum Bacillota; class Clostridia; order Lachnospirales; family Lachnospiraceae; genus UBA935. The sequence goes on along the minus strand of JAITWD010000159.1, from coordinate 3,868 downwards.
AACATTAACCGGGTGGGCGGCCCACTCTTTGCGCCATTTTTCTTCTATTTCGCGGTGATTGTATTGTGCCATGATGGATACTCCTTATTGGGTGGATTATTTCGGTTGTGCGCATTTTCCTGCACAAAAAAATTTCTGCATACAATTTTACGTTAAATTTTCTATTCATTATACTACAGCCCGACCGCCAAAACAACGATTAATATTTTTGCCCTCGCAAATTTAATATTTTTTTGGTCCTTTAGGGTTGTTAAATTCCGGCAATACGGGTAAAATAAACACTGACAAACGGAGGATAAAAATATGTCTAAAGAACCTATGTTTCGATTTTCATATACCCGGATCATCACGGCTGGTTTTGCGGCGCTGATCCTATGTGGCGGAGTGCTGCTTAGTCTGCCAATCTCATCACGCACCGGGGAATGGACCAATCTGCTGGATGCCATTTTCACCGCCACCAGTACGACCTGTGTGACCGGGTTGATCATCTATGATACCTATACCCATTGGTCGGTCTTTGGTCAGTTGGTTTTGCTGACGCTGATCCAGATCGGGGGGATTGGCTTTATGACTATTATCACGATGTTCTCCCTTTTCTTCAAGCGAAAGATCGGTCTGCATGAGCGACAGCTCCTGGTCCAGGCGACCGGCATGATGGAACTGGGCGGGGCGGTGCGGCTGATCAAACGGATCGTGAAGATGTCGCTTGCCATTGAAGCCATCGGGGTGGTGTTATTGGCGATCCGCTTCTGCCCACAGATGGGCTTTAAGACCGGGCTATATAATGCGGTATTTCATTCGGTGTCAGCATTTTGTAACGCCGGATTTGATCTGATGGGTAAGTATGGTGCGTTTTCTTCACTGACCGGTTATTCGGGGGATGTGGTGGTCTGCATGACCATTGCGGCATTGATCGCCATCGGCGGGATTGGTTTTGTGGTGTGGAATGACGTCTGGACCCATCGCTTACATTTTCGGCAGTATGGGCTGCACGCCAAGATCGTGCTGGTGGTGACCGGGATCCTGATCGCCGGCGGGGCGGTGTTGTTCTTCCTTTTTGAATATGACGGAGCTTTTGCCGGCATGGATCTGGTGGAACGGATAAATTCGGCGATATTTCAATCGGTCAGTCCCCGGACCGCCGGTTTTAATTCGGTCGATCTGACCGGTCTGACCGAGGCCAGTATCTTTCTGACCATTATTCTGATGTTTATCGGTGGCAGTTCCGGTTCCACCGCCGGAGGTATCAAAACAACGTCGCTATTTATCCTGGTGGTCAATGCGCAAAATACCGCCCGGAAAACCCACAGTATGGTAGCGTTCAAACGAAGGCTGGGGGATGACACGATAAAGCGCGCCGGGGCGATCGTCACCATTTACGCCTTTGCAGTGGCGGCGGCGACCTTGATCTTATGTACGATGGAGCCGGTCAGCTTCCGTGACGCTTTGTTCGAAACGGTCTCGGCGATCGGCACGGTCGGACTGACGCTGGGGATCACCCCCACCTTTGGTGCGACCGCTAAGATTGTGATCATCATTTTGATGTTTGCCGGCCGGGTCGGCTGGATCACCTTTTTACTTTCTTTATCAGGCAAGCATAACGATCCGCCGGTGGAACGACCGGTGGAAAAAATAATGGTTGGTTAATTTTTTAATCGGAGTCACGCAGATATCAGATGGGTAACATATATGCAATATATATAAGGAGGCACTTATGAATCAGAAGCATGGGACAAAATCTATTTTGGTTATCGGGATGGGGCGGTTTGGACGATATCTGGCAAAGAAGATGGAGGAACTGGGTAACTCAGTGATGGTGGTGGATAGCCGTGAGGGCCTGGAAGCCGATCTTTCCTCACTATTTAACGATTATCTGATCGGGGGCTGCACGAATAAGAATGTGCTAAAGGGATTGGGTGTCGGCAATTTCGATATTTGCTTTGTGACCATAGGGGAAAATTTCGAAGCATCGATCGTCATCACCTCACTGCTCAAAAGTCTGGGGGCAAAGCATATTGTCACCAAGGCGAGCCGTGATATCCAAGCCACTGTCCTAAGGAAGGTCGGTGCCGATGAGATCGTTTATCCCGAGAAGGAAATGGCGGAAAAGCTGGCGGTGCGGTACAATATGCGACATGTTTTTGATTATATCGAGCTGACCGGGGACTATGCGATCTTCGAGATTGCGGCTTCGCCAACCTGGGTCGGTAAAACGGTCGGCAACTTGAATATCCGGCAGAAGTACAAGGTTAATATTCTGGCGGTCAAAAGTACTGATGAGGTTCACCCTGCCCCGGGGGCGGATTATGTCTTCCGCCCGGAGGATGTGATCTTCGTGATCGGCCGGGAGAAGGATGTGGCTTATCTGACCTCGCTTGGGTGAATGGTGTGGAGTTTTCTGTTGCGAACATCAAAAAGGACATCGCTTGTAATCGATGTCCTTTTTGATAGTCTTTGATAATTCCTAATCGCTAAACAATCCCCTTTTTAACCGCTTTTGCGGCTTAACGTCTTTTGGCGACTAAGCAGCTTCCGGCTCCCAAGCCATTTCCATCCCCTACACCCCTTCAATCGCCCTTACTTCATGCACGCCATAGCCTTCCTCATAAAATACCCTGATCCGATCCCCGACCTGATAGCCAATGATCGGCAACAGCTCCTCATTTCCCAGATCCACATCAAAGATGGCATCGTTCCCCTCGATATAGAGGTAATAATGGCTGGTTCCGTCCACCACAATTGGGGCGATGGTGGTTATCGTACCGCTGATATTGCGCCACTCCTCCTCCTGACTGCTGACGATCCCGTTGGTGTTAAGGAGCTCCATGTAATTTTTTTCACATTCCATCACGGTGCTGCCGATGGCAACCCACTGATATTTTTGGACATTTACCATGGCGTACTGCTTGACCAGACCGGCACTGTCCTTAAGAGCCATGAAATAGGTAGGCTCATCAGCGATATTGAGCAACAGCGGGAAGGTCGCCTGATAGCCCAGATGCTGGACCTGACCCTGCGCCGAATACATCGCCGAATCCTCGATGGCACCCTCGATCTGGTAATAGCGGGTCTCCATCGTCCGCTGGTTCATCAGGACGAAACCGACGTTGGACTGATCGCCACTGACGCTGGTCACGCCGGTGTAGACCCAGACATCATCCTCTAAAGCAATGTAGTTGTAGCCATTGGAAGTCTGCAGACAATCCCGTTGACCGAACTTGGAATTCCAGAAGCCATGCTTCAAGGTGCCGGCATAATCATATAATTCAATCAGGCGTTCGGCGGAGAATACCTTATCCACCCACTGCGGCACCTCGCCGATCGGGTAGTCGGTACATTCTCCCGTCACGGCATTACAGATGACCACATTGCCAACCGTCTGACCGCCAAACAGGCCGATGTTGAACCTCTTGACCGGGCAGATCCAGTAGGGCACGCCCTCGTCGTCGATCTCGAAAAAGATCTGATCGTCGAAGATATAGGTCGGATACTGGAAACGCAGGTGACGGTAGATATTGCGGTTAAAATATTCCGACTTGGAATACTTGATCCGCTCGGTCAACTGCACACACTCGGTATCCTGGGTGGTCATGTCGATGCGGATATAGGCGGGGATGCCCTCGCTTTGATTGGTCAGCCATTTGATGGTATCGGCGTAGACCAGCGGGGTAACCCGCACCGGTTTACCCTGGTAGTTTAGCTGGGTATAATCCTCTGCCACCTCAAATTGGGAGACCATATCGACCATACTGCCCATCTTACGGTTACCGAGGATGGAGGCGGACGCCTTATCCAGCAGCGGAACGGTGCGATAGTCGGCCTCCTTGATGTCTTCGGTAAATTCCCGGGTTTCGATGGTCAGTAGCTG
>JAITWD010000111.1 GCA_031285465.1 Lachnospiraceae bacterium | reverse complement strand
TGCTTTAATCAGTGTTTCCTTAGATTATGCTTTTATATGACCGGCAACCCCGCCATTACAGTGTCAATAACTACCGCGGTCGTCGGTTCCGCTGGAATACTACACAGCACCGCCCGCATTGCCGCCCCCACCTCATAGCGGTCTTTTGTAACTAACGGCATCATCTTTATATCTTGACTGGGCGGTACCACCCTTTTCATCCCACCGGTCATGCCGATCAAGTCAAAGGTATTACATAAATTTACAACGGTTGGCGACAACATATCTTTTCGCACCAGGCTTGCCTCTTTTGCCGCTTCAATCACAATCCGATGTCCCTTTAACACAAGCTGACCCTCGGCAATGACCGAAACCGCCCGTGAAGCGGTCATCACGATTCCTTGTTCATCACCCATGCTGATTTCCGTGCTCGCTCCGGTTGTTCCAACTGCCTTGATACCCACCGCAGTCGGGATCAAGCTTATTCCCTTATTATCCGCCGTTCTAAAGTAACGCTGTGATGCATCGGGCAGAGTAGCACGCATGGCTTCGTTCCTGAGCACATTAATCCCTATCGCATTTTGTTCCCGTCCATCGGGTAAATATAAGCGCACCCGCTCGCCCACCTCCGGCATCCCATATAGCAGATTACCACTCAATGGACACCACGGGAAAAAATATGCTGATGCTTCACTCTGCTCCTTATCGATTTCCAAATGCACCTTGATACATTCCCGCTTCACCGCCAACACTGTACCGGTTAATGCCCTTCCGACTAAACGCTGATTATCATACCGCTTAACCTCGGTCGCCGTCTGATTCGCCAGACGATAACCGAAGTGTAAAATCCCCTTTTCCATCCGACCACTTTTCTCATATATGGTCAATCGTCTGCCCTCTATTACCGCTTGATCGCCCAACTGGTACTGCCTTGTCTCATTCACCTCATAATACACATAGTTGCCCCGATCATAGAGCGGTGACGCCGACTCAAAATAATAATTCTGATCAAAATAAAGCGAATAGGTTCGATCATCGACTTCACACCGCTTACCGCTATTGTACTCCCCACAAATGAAAAGGATTTTCTTGGTACGGCACTCGGCTCTGACCGTCACCCCAAGGTGACTCATTATTCGCCTGATAAATGCCCAATCGGTCTCCTGATATTGGATCAGTGGTCCCTCGATCAAACGATCAACGCCATCAAAGATCATATCGCCATTATCATATTCAGACAGAATATACTCCACAAGACCTTTATAGGTATGGTTGGCATCTTGAAAGGAACGACTTTTCTCTTCAATATCCATTGCCCAGGTCGATGACACTGCCCGGATAATAATCTGATCCCGACCGTTCGATTTACCAAAGCTCTTTGCAATGATCATTCCGGTAAAAATCGACCGCTCACCCCACTCATGACCGGTTGCTTTTATTTCAATAAATTCGTTAACCGTCCCTCGGTGTGGTGATGCCACTTCTTCCATCGGTATTTGCCCTACTATTTCAGCATAAATATGACCATCACGTTCCGTATGGTACTCAAAATGCACCAGGCTTTGTATCGCTGTTTTACAAACCACCTTTATGTCTTGATGAGTTATCACCGCCATAATAATATCCACACCTTTCCTTAAAAAAGTACCATCTCATCCAGTACCATCGTTTCATCCACCCCAATTATCCCAAAGTGGTGCTCAAAAAACAGATGTACCTTATCCTGCATCGGCAAAAACAGGCTTATCAGGCAATCAATCTTCGCCCTCTCCGTTTCGTTTTCCGCCACCCCCAAATAAAGCAATATTTCATTATTGGCATCATTGCTTTCATACATGATCGGTCGTTTATAAAGACTGGTTACGATCGATCGAAAGGAATCGCGTTGATTGCCTGTCCGATAGAGTTGCAATAAATGGTATAGACATATCGGACCTTCTTCTTCGGTCAAACCATTGACCGCCTCCCTGACCTCCCTGCCGAATATCCCTTCGTTAAAATCCTGCTCAATAAAGCGCATATAGTAATCTTGCCGATCCAGCCCTGAACGAAGATCCAACTGCGCCAGATAATGCATACAGATATCAAAAACAGCCTCCCGTGTTGCCTGTAGTCCGGTAATATTAATATTAAACAGACCGGCAAACACACTATTGAACCGGTATAACGGATTAACCTCTACCGATATTTCCCCGACTGACCCTGCCGATACCACGGCATCTAAGCTACCGGTGTCTAAGCTACCGGCGCTTAAACGACCGGTATTTAAATATTCAAAGGCGACTTCTGTATATGGGTTAGCTACCCGTGCCGGAACAAATCTTATGTTCCCGGCAGCGACCCCCTGACTTGCCCCCTTTAATAATACCTCCCATACGTAATTCAAATCGCGCCAACCTTCCCTACCGCCTCGATCAAGATCGACTGATCACGATCGGGCGATCTTGCCTACACAATGATATTCAATGTATTCCAACTGTAACTCCGATAGTAGATAACGGATATCGGCTTCAAATAAATAATCCGCTGACCGCTCTTCACTAAAATGCTCCTCATCAAAATGATCGGCGAGATAACGCCGTTTATCAAAATAAAGCACTAAATATTTTCGTTGATCGAAGGGAAATGCCGGCGCGGAAATAAAGCTATTCATATCCGGTTCCAACACCCCGTCGGCAACCGTATCCACTATTTCAAACCGGTCGGTCGTAACCCCTCTGCGCCAACCGATTTCATTGATCCGACGAAGCAGTTCGGCTTTGGTTTGAATGAAATTGCCGGTTTGATATTGGAAACGCTGTGAGAAATTTTCTTTCCTTTGATTGATCAATAATCCATCATACCGGTGCTCTGCCCTGCTATCAGGGTCGGTATTCACCTTATGGATTCTAAGTGCCGCGTAAACCCCCATCTCTTCTGCCTTAGTTTTCAAAACGATCCGGTCGTCTTCGCAACGGATATTGATAACCTCATCACTGCTTTCCACCAAATAGCCATCCCGACTGCCCGACTGATCAAGCGCAATGCTGTGCTCATAGTAAATACCATCCACCCCCGGCATCATATAATCACTTATCCGCCAGATAATCGGCTCAACATTCCAAAGTAGCAACTGATTTACCTTGATGTTATCCACAAAATCGCCCCACTCCACTATAACTCCGTCCAGCGCCTCCCCATTATATAACTCCGGCACGATCCGGCAGAACCGTTCGATAAAACCGGTGTGAACCGTATGCCAGGGAATCCGGTTAAAGGTGAAAATCTTGTGCAATTTTTCCACCGCCTGCATATACCGATCATCTTTTTCCACCCGAAAGGTTATCTTATCACCGGTTACTGGATTAGTACCCTCAACGGTTTTTTGCGCCAAAAAGCGTTTCAGTTCTTCATCACTGCCTGCAAAATAAATAGGCTGCCCCATCCCACTCTCCGATAAAGGCAAGTCATATATATCCCCCTCACAGACCGGAAACAATCGCTCGTGGATCGGATCATGATCACTACGCTTGATCAACGCCGTACCAATAGCATATTGACCCCGATCGATCTGTAACTCCTGATAAATCCTCGCTTCTAAATCGGCATATTTACTTTCGGTCAGTTTAAATAATTGTCTCAGCCCATCCCATATTATCAGTTTCGCTTCTCTGCGCTCATCCAAATTTTCAATCTCGTTAAGCCTTTTTTGTATGTATGCTTCATAATCTAACCGGGGTTCTTCTGCCATGCTCCCTCCCTCTGGGTGGTATAGTGCGAAAAATCAAAGATTTTTCACTTTTGATTTGAGCAGTTTCGCAAGTGTAACTTGCGAAATGCATGGGGTATATCATCATTAAGTACGGTGTACATCCAAGGAAACACTGATTAAATCAGTATTTCCTTAGACGCTCCGCGGGATGCGCACGGATTTGCAGCGGAAACTGGCACTTCGTGCCGCAAATCCGGCGCGGGAAACGATTTTATAAGCG
>JAITWD010000080.1 GCA_031285465.1 Lachnospiraceae bacterium | reverse complement strand
AAGAAAAAACAGCATGTCGCAAAAAGTGACACACTATTGTGGGAATGATATATAATTGGAAAAAGCAATATGTAGCAGATTTGTAGTAGGTGGAAATCTCAATTTGTTGCCTAACATTTTATTAAGGTCAACAGGAACTATGTAGTTAATTACGATTTTGTAAGAGAGTATAAACCCAACCAAGTAATATTGACCACGGGAGAGACCTTCAAACTTACCGAAGTCGGTTATGACCGATTGGAATTTATATGTGAGCGACGCGACAATAGTCTGCGATTATTTAGTGATGTTAGTATTCAATAACAATGATCAAGCAAAATAGTAAAGGATATGAAAAACTAAAAAATACGATCAGATGATTAATGAGTTACATTTTAAGTTAACTAATGATGAGGTACATACATGAGATTAACCAATTACATATTATTAGCTTTGATAAGCATTTTTGGCGATTATGTTGTGTATCTCATGCTAAGGTTTTTTAATACTCAGCAGTCGCGTCGCTCACCAATCGAAAAAAATAGAATTGTAGAAATCGGCTCGTATACTCTATTTTGCGTGGTGAATATTGTTACGGTATTTACTATTGAATCATCGTTTATTATGCCCATTTTACAGCTTCTGATGTTTATTATACTTTCCTATAATTACCGTTCGACCTTTATTGTGAAGGTTAAAGCCTGTTTATACACATTCATAGTCTCGTTTGTTGCAGAAATGATCGTATTATTGATGGCAGGTTTAGATATGAATGTTACGGCAGAGGTATCAAAGGACACGTTGTATTTATTTCTTTTAACTAAAATAATCGCGTATGTGACAATCACCTATTTGGCAAATATTTTTAATAGTTCAGATTGGTTCCTTAAAAGGTTTAGTTACCTCAAAATATATATACCACTCATCGCGGTTGTTTTTCTGGCATTTCTAAATATCATAATTCAAGCCGATGAACTCACCTATGAAAAGGCTATTATGGGAACCCTTATTTTACTCTATATCTTATCATCGGTAATAATTATGCTGGTCAAGGATCAAAGAGGGAAAAAATATATTGATGAGGAAATGGACAACTTGCGATACCAGCAAGAAACATCGGAAGCAGCCTTCAATACTTTAGCGGAATTAAAGGATTCCCTAAGTGATCACATTGCGGTACTTAGGGAGTTGGCAGGGAGCAACTATGCGATCATTATGGGCATAAATAATATTGAGCACCGCCACTTGCTGGAATTTGCCAGTAATAATGATAAATTCCTGGCGCTCCTCGACCGGATGGCGAAAGAAGCACTACCGCACTGTCAGGAATTTGTTACCGGTAATAAAATATTGGATCAGATTTTGAACGAAAAAATAGCGGTTGCCGAAAAAAAGGGCATCAAGGTGGTACACGAAATCATGCTTGCTCATATTGATAAATTTGATGGCGCGATCATTTATAAGGTCTTAACCCCGTTATTGGATGCCGCCATCGAAGAATTGGAAGGGGCAAGGGAAAAGGTGTTATACTTTTCCATGAAATCGCTTAAGGGTCCGATCATGATCTGGTTACTTCATGCCAATGAAGTAGAAGGGGGAAGGAGAACAAGCACCCCATTTATTTATAATGACACCCAGAAAATGCGTGCCGTTAAGAAGATTGTTACCAGATATCACGGGGTGCTTGAAATTAAGGTGGTCGGTAAAAATATTGAGGTCCATGCCCGCTTTCATATGCCCGAGTTGGCAAAAATAGCGACGGAGCCATCGTGAAGGTATTGTTTTTCACGGTGGCTTTTTTTGATTTTAAATTAATCAGAAAATTAATTCAAAATAAATCGCCGTAAAAACAAGACGTTTTGACGGTGTTTTTGCGTTATGCTATCCTACGGTTAAGGTTATTGGTACTGATCGATGAAAGGAGATGCATAATGGATTTGAATTTGAGACAGCTGCGTAAGGCTCATGAAATATCCCAGGAGCAGATGGCTAAGCTTTGCGAGGTGCATAGAAATACCTACGCGATATGGGAAAGAAAACCTGGAAAAATCCCGGTGGATCGTATCGTTACGATAGCGCGTGAACTGGATATTGGATATGAGACCATTGTTAAGATATGCACATCACGAAAATGAGGGGTGCTTTGAAATTCATAAAGAAAAATGCTGTTAAATACGAAAAATAAGTTACTTCAGTGCACTCTTTGGTAATTATATGACATATTAAGCTGAATCAAAAATAGGAGGTTCTTATGAGAAAAATTTTTAGTTTAGTTGTAGCTACAATATTGATGTTAAGTGCAAGTTTAACTGCTTTCGCTTCATCTTCTTCTGACGATGCGCAGTATAGGGAAATGCTTAATGAAATTAATGCGGAATATGGATTAGATTTGGGTTATGCACCTGTGGATATTAATGTCATAAGTCTGGATACATATGAGGAAAATATACGTGCGGTTGCCATTCAACAACACGAACTTAAAGAAATGATTGAAAACAGGCAAGAAAATAGCGACACAAGGTTGATCTTTACAAGAGCCTCTAAAACAGTTACAAAAGATGCCTTACCATTTGATGTTTTTACGATTACAGCAACCTACGATGTTAATGGGAATCAAATAAGCAATCCTAGGAATATGTACGTTTCTGGTAAGGCAATTAACCTTATAACTGGTGAAGCATATTTTGTAACCAGTGGTCCCCATACCAGTATTGTTGATGGTGGCAGATCACTGCTTGTGGATTTTTATGGTACACATATTACGGCACTTGGTATTCCAGTTAACAATGTTAGGGTACATGCAGATTTTGCTTATAATTCAAATTAATATTGTACTCTAATTAAAAGTAGTATTAGTCGAGGCGATTTATATAATTTAAATCGCCTTTATCGTTGACAATTTTGAAAACATGTTTATAATATAAACTAGACATCATCAAAATTATGGAGGAGAATTATATGGAAAAAAATATTACTGATGCTATCGAAGATATCAATATGATTAAAAGTACCATGGAAAATACAAAAATCAACTTTTCGGGAACCTATTGGTTGTGTTTCATACGTGGTACTTATCATATTCTATCTTTTTTAGTGTTTTTTATTTCAGTATGGAATCCGGGGACGAAAATTATTTTATTTACAAACCCCGTTTTAATTATAGGCATGTTTATTGGGTTCATTATTATTTATAACAGTGAAAAAAAGCATACTAATAGATTTTATTTAAGTTTTTTAAGTATATGGGGTATAATAGTTATTGCAATTCCGACAATGATATTTTTGATAAGGATAATCAATTATTTTTATTTTAGAAACGATTCAGTTAACTTAATTTTACTAGTGATATCTTCTTTTACAAATGCTTTATTATTCTGTATTTGTATCATAATTTATGCCTTTCTAATAAAGAAAAAATATCCAATCTTCTTATCACTGGGTATCCTATTTACTTATTTATTTGTATCCACCTGCCTAAATAATGTAGGCTTGCCTTTTAACACAGCATTATCAAATGATACGACCTTACTTTTAGCAAGTATTTTCACCTTTATTTTTATTGATGTCGGTTATATTTTACTAGGGTTTGCCTTAATGAAAAGGAGCAAATGATGAATATTAATAGCATACCCGAAATGTTTTGTTTGTCGTTAAGAATAAAAATCATTTCATGCCTTCTAAGTTCTTCAAAAAATTTTAACGAGCTTTTAGAGATTACACAAACTACACGCGGTAATCTAAGTGTACAGTTGTCGAAATTGGAAGAATATGGTTATCTTACTTCTAGGAAAATTATAGAAAAAAAGAAAACCAAAACAACATATACTTTGACAACATTCGGGGTACAGCAATTTGAAGAATATGTTACCTTGCTTCAAAGTATTATCGAAAAATCTAAGTAAATAGGTTCTATTTTTTGAATAATTAATTCGCAATGTATTTATAATGTCCATCAAATTTATAAAAAATTTATAATTACTCAAAGTCGCATAAATACTGGAAAAACCCCTCGTTACTAGCACTCACGATGAAAGAGTGCTAATTAGCTATTGACTTTTATTGTATCTCCAATTACAATTTATTACAGAATATAGAAACATAAAATTGCGAATATAATACAAAGTATAAAGGAGTGATCATCGTGGCTAAAAAACAAGGTAACCTGTCGATTCACAGTGAAAACATTTTTCCGATCATCAAGAAGTGGTTGTATTCAGACCATGACATTTTTTTTCGGGAGCTGATCTCCAATGGATGTGATGCGATCACCAAATTAAAGAAGCTTGATATGATGGGCGAGTGTTCATTGCCGGAAGACTATCAGGGTAGGATCATGGTTACGGTCAATCCGGAGCAAAAGACCCTGACCTTTTCCGATAACGGGATTGGTATGACTGCCGCTGAGATGGAGGAGTATATCAATCAGATCGCCTTTTCCGGTGCGTCCGATTTCCTGGAGAAGTATAAAGATAAGACTAACGAAGATCAGATCATCGGTCATTTTGGACTGGGCTTCTATTCGGCATTTATGGTAGCCGATGAGGTTCATATTGATTCACTGTCATGGCAGGAGGGCGCTAAGGCGGTCCACTGGGAGTGTGACGGCGGAACAGAATTTACGATGGATGAGCTGGATGGTGACGCGGGCGACGAAGGCGTACAGCGGGCTATCGGAACCACCATTACATTATTCCTTAATGAAGATTGTCTGGAATTTTGCAACGAATATAAAGCCAAAGAGGTGATTAAGAAGTATTGTTCCTTTATGCCGACCGAAATCTTTTTGACCAAGGCGGGCACGACCGATACCCAGACCGTTACGGCGGATGAGAAGCTGGACAGCGATACGGTAGTGGAAGAGATTAAGCCGGAAAAGGAAGAGGACGAGTTAAAATATAAGATTATCAAGCGTCCGGAGTTACTTAATGAAACCAACCCTCTGTGGATGCGTCATCCCAATGAGTGTACGAAGGAGGATTATCTGGCCTTCTACCGGACCGTTTTCCAGGATTACAAGGAGCCGCTGTTCTGGATCCATTTGAATATGGACTATCCGTTTAACCTCAAAGGTATTTTATATTTCCCGAAGATCAATATGGAATATGAAACCATCGAAGGGGTGATCAAGTTATATAACAATCAGGTGTTTATTGCGGACAATATTAAAGAGGTGATCCCGGAGTTTTTACTGCTGCTTAAGGGGGTGATCGATTGCCCCGATCTGCCGCTTAATGTTTCGCGTAGTGCGTTGCAAAATGATGGCTTCGTAAAGAAGATCGCCGATTATATTTCTAAGAAGGTGGCCGATAAGCTGTCCGGAATGTGTAAGACCGAGAAAGAAGAATATGAAAAGTACTGGGATGATATCAGTCCGTTTATTAAGTACGGTTGTTTACGGGACGATAAGTTCTGTGAGAAGATGAACGATTACATTTTGTTCAAGAATCTGGATGGTCAGTATCTGACCCTGCCGGAGTGTCTGGAGGTCAATAAGACCGATCCGGATGAGATAGAGAGCGGTGAGCAGGCAGATGATGGCGCGGACGGTGCCGAATCGGATAAACCGGCGGTTGAAGCCGAGGTGGTGGACGATGAGGGTAATCCGATCAGCGATAGTGCCGACGAAGATGCCGAAGAGGATAAGAAGGAAAAGGTCATTTATTATGTGACCGATATGGTTCAACAAAGCCAGTATATCAATATGTTTAAGTCAGCCAAGATGGAAGCGGTTATGCTGACCCACAACATTGACCAGTCCTTTATCAGTCAGTTAGAGAGTAAGAATGAGGGCATCAAATTCCAGCGGATCGATGCCGACCTGACCGACTCCTTCCGGGCAAAGACCTCGAAGAAGGCAGAAAAGGAAATGGCCGGGCAGGCGGAAGAGATCGCCAAGATCATGAAAAAGGTCCTTAAAAAGGATGCGATCACCATTAAGGTAGAAAAGCTTAAAAATAAAAAGATTTCCTCGGTGATCACCCTGTCGGAGGAAAGCCGCCGGATGCAGGATATGATGAAGATGTATGCGATGCCGGGGATGGATATGGGTATGTACGGCAAGGAGGGTGAGACCCTTACTCTTAATGCAGCCCATCCGCTGGTGCAGAAGGTGCTGGATAATCAAAAGGGTGCTCATGTTGAGATGATCTGTGAACAACTTTACGATCTTGCCCTGTTGCAGCATGCGCCGCTTGAGGCGGAGGCGATGAGTAAGTTTGTTGCCCGGAGCAATGAGATCATGATGTTATTGGCAAAATAAATTTTCACCACACAAATATGATGCCTCTGCATAAGATATGTTAAACATATTATGCAGAGGTATTATTATGCCCGAAAATAGTGGAAAAGGCAGTCTGCAGATCTCGGTCACTTCGGATGAAGGGTTTATTCCAATTTCCGGTGCCACCATTACCATAACCTTTACCGGCAATCCCGACAGTATTTTTGAAAGCGTAACCACCGATAATTCTGGACAAACCGAAACGATCGAGGTACCGGCGCCGCCGATCGAATATAGTCAGACCCCTTCGGCGGAGCAGCCGTATAGTGAGTATAATGTCACCGTGACGGCGCCCGGTTTTGAAACGGCGGTGGTGTCGGGGACCCAGGTTCTGCCCGATAGGATTGCGCTGCAGCCGATCGCCCTCCATCCGACCGAGCGGGGAACGGCGGGGGGAGCGGTGGCGATCGATCCGCATACATTATATGGCGATTATCCGCCTAAGATACCGGAGGCAGAGATTAAGCCGATGGATGAATCGGGGGAGATCGTGCTGTCGCAGGTGGTGATCCCGGAATACGTGGTCGTTCATGACGGTCCGCCCACCGATACGGCGGCTAAGGATTATTATGTGCTGTATCGTGATTACATTAAGAATGTTGCTTCCAGTGAGATTTATGCGACCTGGCCGGAAAGTACGATCTATGCAAATATATTGGCGATCATGTCCTTCACCCTCAACCGGGTTTATACCGAGTGGTATACCGGCAAGGGCTATTCCTTTACCATTACCAGTTCCACCGCGTATGATCAGAAGTTTCTTTATGGGCGCAATATTTACAGTAATATCGACCGGATGGTGGATAGTGTGTTTGCCAATTATCTATCCCGACCGGGGGTTAAGCAGCCGATCTTTACCTCCTATTGTGACGGAAACAGGACCCAGTGCGCAGGGTTAAGTCAGTGGGGGTCAAAGGCGCTGGGCGACCAGGGATATTCGGCAATCGATATTATCCATAATTATTATGGGAATGATATGTATATAAACGCGGCGGAAAAGGTGGCGGGGGTACCGTCATCGTGGCCGGGATACAATCTGCAGGAGGGGTCGTCGGGGGAAAGTGTAAAGACGGCGCAACATCAGCTTAACCGGATCGCGGATAATTATCCGGCGATACCGAAGCTGGCGGAGGATGGGGCGTATGGGCCGTTGACGGCAGAGGCGGTGAAGACCTTCCAGAAGATTTTTGGTCTGCCGCAGACCGGGACGATCGATTATGCGACTTGGTATAAGATTTCGCATATTTATACGGCGGTGGCACGGTTGGCAGTTTTGCGCTAAGAAGAATAGATTAAGACAAGATTAAGACGAGAAGTATTTCTATAGGTGTCCAAAAACACCGCCTAAGAAAGGCTAAGTATTATCGGGGAGAATGGTTCAGGGAAGTCATTCTCCCCACATTGCTTCT